>NZ_JACJQU010000002.1:600000-818738 GCF_014696825.1 Anabaena sphaerica FACHB-251
CTCCTGTAATGCTTCTTGCTCAGTTTTGTGTTGTTCTAAATAAACGGCGGGATTTTGGTCAAATTCTCCCCGTTCTTCCACAATTTGCACCCGCAAAGCCGGTTCTTTCACCGTGTGAATTTCCGCGTGCATCCCAAAACGGTCAAGTAGTTGGGGACGCAGTTCACCTTCTTCTGGGTTTCCCGAACCAACGAGAACAAACCGCGCTGGGTGACGGATAGAAATACCTTCCCGTTCTACTGTGTTCCAACCACTAGCAGCAGAGTCCAGGAGTACGTCTACCAAGTGGTCATCTAACAAGTTAACCTCATCGACGTAGAGAATGCCTCGGTTAGCTTTGGCCAGCAGTCCCGGTTCAAAGGCTTTCACACCTTCAGATAAAGCTTTTTCAATGTCGATAGTACCGCAAACCCGGTCTTCTGTTGCGCCCAATGGTAAATCTACCATGATGACTTTTTTGTGAGCTATGGGAACTTCTGCCCCTTGCGCCACTTGTTGACGGACTTCATCGCTCATCAAGTCCGGGTCGTTGGGGTCACTGTTGAAGGGGTCATTGGCAACTACGGGGATTTCAGGCAGCAGGTCTGCCAAAGCACGGATGGTTGTAGATTTGCCGGTGCCGCGATCGCCCATAATCATTACACCACCAATTTTGGGATCAATCACGTTTAACAGCAGTGCCAGTTTCATTTCTTCCTGGCCGACAATTGCTGTAAATGGAAAGACCGCGCGACGCGCACTCGCACTAGCTTGAGCAGTTGAAGTCACTAAATTACCTTAACAATATTTTTCTTATTACAACTCTTTATTTTGACACATTTCGGGAGGCAAGAGGCAGGAGGTGCAGGGAGCAGGGAGCAGGGGAGAAAATTACTTATTCCTTCTTCCCTAGTCGCCAGTCCCCAGTCCCCAGTCCCCAATCTCATATAATCCAGATATACAAGGATATGTGAAATCTATCATGTTAGATTACAATCCCCTGGACTGTATGCCCTCTTCTGAGGAACTACCTGATTCAGATGAAACACCTGTGGATAATGAATTACAAGATTTAATTCCCGGTTTACTCAAAGCTATTTTAGCTATGGCTTGGGCAGACCGCATGGACTGGTTTTTTGGTGTGGATATGGGTGTTTATTATGACCCTTATCAGCCCGCAATTGTCCCTGATGGTTTTCTCAGCTTAGGGGTAGAACGCTTTTATGATGAAAATTTGCGTCCTAGTTACGCGATTTGGGAAGAAGAAAAAGTTCCTATTTTGGTTTTAGAAGTTGTTTCTCAAACTTATCGCGGTGAATATTCCACTAAAAAAGATGATTATGCCAATTTAGGCGTTTTATATTATGTAATTTACAATCCCACTCGTCGCCGTAAACCCCGGTTGGAAGTTCATAAATTAATTAATGGGGTATATCAATTACAAGATGGTAATCCCGTTTGGTTGCCAGAAGTTGGTTTAGGAATTGGTATTGAACGGGGAACTTATCAAGGTATTACACGAGAATGGATGTATTGGTATAACCAACAAGGAAAACGCTTTTTCACACCTGAAGAACGCGCTCAAATCTTAGCGGAACGGTTACGGGCTTTGGGTGTAGATCCTGATAGTGTGGTTTAATGGTACTAGTTTTTTTGTCTGATAGCGTAGCGTGGCGCAAGCCATATCAGGATTTACAGGATGTAGGGATTTACAGGATTTCAAAAATTACCAGCTTGAGTATTTAGCAGAAATTCTGAAGATAGTTATAAAGTTCCCGAAATAAAGGAGATTTACGTTGTACTTCTTCTGGATTTATTTTCAGTAATAGTTCAGGAGTGTGTAAACCTTTAGAAAAACGTGGCATATTCCGATCATCTGCATCTTGTTCACTTGAATTAACTAACGCCTGT
The DNA here is from genome assembly GCF_014696825.1 of Anabaena sphaerica FACHB-251. NCBI lineage: Bacteria > Bacillati > Cyanobacteriota > Cyanophyceae > Nostocales > Nostocaceae > Anabaena > Anabaena sphaerica. The sequence continues at coordinate 601,891 of NZ_JACJQU010000002.1, forward strand.
GATAACTTTTCTCGACAACAATCTTTTTCTTTATTATACTCACTAAATGATTCAGGATTATCAAAAGGAATATTCTTTTCTTGACTCAGCCAACGACGCATTCGTTTTTCTCTATTACCTTTAAAATCTGGATGTCTAGCTATTGAATTATTCCAATCTGCAATAATCCAAGCTTCTATTTCTGGTGCTGCAAAACCTATAAATTTATTGATATCATTACATTCTGGTATTTTTGCTATTGCACCTAAGAAATTTTCTTTTTGTTTTATCACATCTCGACAATCTAAATCATCAAATACTAAAATTAAATCACATTTACCAGATTCATATTGTAAAGCAAGAGGTAGTCTTGCACTAATTTCTCTGATTAAACTTTTCCCTGTTTTACCATAACTATTTTGCTTACCAGGTTTGGAGCCTTTTTTCATTTTCACTGGGGTTTTACGTTCAAATCTACAACCAGGAAAATTTTTTTCTAAAAAAGGAATTAGTCCAGCAACTTCAGCCTCACCACCACCAGCAAACACCCATACTACCACGGCCATCCTCCCACATTAGGATCACCAACACGGTATAAATCACCTAATTCCCATCCTTCTTCCAGACTTGGATTAAGAATTTCTTTTGAAAGTGCTTTCATAGCAAAATGGGTTTTATCTTCAGAGTAAAAACAATAAACATTCTCTAAACAATCTGTAAAATGATCTAAAAGATCAGGACTATGTGTAGTTACAATTATTTGAGTTTTTCTTGCTGCTCTTTTAATCCATTCAGCTAAAATCCGCATCCATGAAACGTGCAAACCTAATTCTGGTTCATCAATGACTAACAATGAAGGAAGTACAGGAGAATGTAATATAGTAGCCCAACATAACATTCTCACAGTTCCATCTGACATTTCACTCAGGTAAAATGGTTCTTTACTATCTTCAAAATACCATTCTACAGTTAAAGATAAACGACCAGAACGAATTGGACGCAGACGACGAGTTTTAGGTAAAATCGACTTCATCGCTTGGTTAATGCTATCTTCAAAGTCAATATTTTCCTGGATTAAATTATCTAAAACCAAAGGTAAATTATCGCCAGAAGCAGATAAATATATATCACTTCCTCCTATTTTGGGTTCGGAAGTTCTGATTTGATTTAAGTCCATATTATTGGCGTTATAAAATTGCCATTTGGAAATAAATTCAACTAAATCTCGTCTGGTTCTGTAAGCAGGTGTATTTTCAGGTGAATATTGGCTATCTTCAAGCAACCTTGGGAGTATAGTCAAACCTAAAGAATTGGTGGGTATATTATCTAAACCTTCAAAGTGTGTGCCTGAATTTTGTCCAGGAATATTATAAACTGATACAGCACCTTTACCAAGTTCTCTGTCATGAAATTTATAATAGTAAAAAGGTGGTGAATCCAATTTATTTAAATCTTTTCCACTACATAAAAACTCCTGAGAAATAATTATTTTATTTTTCTTTCTGTCCACAAAAAGAGTTAAGGTAAGCATTGTGCTAAATTTTTCATGAAGCTGCTCACTTGATAATGTTTGAGAAAAACAATATGAAAAATTGATAACAGCAGGACTTTCGACACTATTATCTAAAATCCTATCAGCCCCAATTTTGCTAACTGCATCCTCAAAACTACTCACACCACGACTTTCATCAGGAATAGTGGTTAAACAATCTTTTAGGAATTTCAAGCAACTGATAAAATTGCTTTTACCTGAACCATTAGAACCTATAAAAATATTGAGCCTGTCTAATTCTACAGGCTGAGGTAAAGATAAATTTTTATAATTTTGAGTAACAATAAATTGCAAAATAGGTTGATTCATAATTTTTTCAACTGATCTAAATCTAATTAGCGAAACTACTGACCTAACTAATTAAACAAGTTTGCACTTATACACAAACTAACTATCTCCCTCTAGGATAGAGGAAATAGGGGTGGTTTTTCCCTAACCTACACTTTATCAAGAATAGTAGAACAGAACTCATCACAGCTAACGCCCAACTCGTACAATAGAAAATAGATTGTTGCGAAATGTATAGTTAGGGATTATAGCTGTCATGGCTTCCGCCGTTTTAATCGAAAATCTACAAAAACGCTACGGTACTTTTGAAGCCGTCAAGGATATCTCCTTTCAGGTACAACCAGGGGAAATCTTCGGTTTACTCGGTCCCAACGGTGCGGGTAAAACAACCACTCTGCGGGCTTTGTGTACGCTAACTACTCCCGATGCTGGAAAAATCGAAGTTTCGGGAATCTCGGTTTTAGATAATCCTAAGTTAGCACGGCAAAAGCTGGGTTATGTTGCCCAAGAGGTGGCTTTAGATAAGGTTTTGACTGGTAGGGAGTTGCTACAACTGCAAGCAGCCCTTTATCACCTCCCCCGTGCAGTCATCAAACAACGCATCAATACTGTATTAGATTTACTCGGTTTACAAGAATACGCGGATAAAAAAACCGGCACTTATTCCGGTGGTTTACGCAAGCGTCTGGACTTGGCCGCTGGTTTATTGCATTCTCCAGATGTATTAGTATTAGATGAACCAACGGTAGGACTTGATATAGAAAGTCGGTTTGTGGTGTGGGATTTTTTACGGAAGCTACGCGCTGCGGGGACTACCGTTGTCATTACCAGCCATTATTTAGAAGAAGTTGATGCTTTGGCTGATAGGGTAGCAATTATAGACAGGGGTTTAGTTATTGCTAATGGTACACCTTCCCAGTTAAAAGATAAAGTGGGGGGCGATCGCATTACTTTACGCATCCGCGAATTTTCACCCAACGAAGAAGCCGACAAAGCTAAAAACTTGTTGGAAACCTTACCTTTTGTCCAAGAAATTATCATCAACAGCGCCCAAGGTAACTCCTTAAATTTGGTAGTTACTCCCCAAAATGACGCATTGATTACTATTCAACAAGCGTTAACTAATGCAGGTTTACCGATTTTTGGTATTGCCCAATCTCGTCCTAGTTTAGATGATGTTTACCTCGCTGCAACTGGAAAAACTTTGATGGATGCGGAATTAGCTGCTGTGGCAAATCGTGATCCAAAAGCTGAGAAAAAGCAAAATATGAGATAGAGTGATTGGTGATTGGTGATTGGTAAAAATTACTAATTACTAATTACCAAAAACTTTTCAAACAACCTCTTAGATAAAGATGAAGCTTGATTGTGATTAACTTTTTTAATCTTCTTCGGCTTCGGCACGTTTCTGGTAATATTCTTTCATCGCTTCCTTAGAAATAATCGCATTAGATGGGGCATCTTGGGGAATATTTCCTCTTGCTTCAATCCAAGGATATTCACGATGAGTCATTTGTTCTAATTCAAAAGCATCACAAGCAAAATAAACTTCTGCCAATTCTGCTAAAAATTCATGGACTTGCTCAGAAAACTTCGGTGCTTCAACATCCTTGAAAATAGGCTTCCAACCAAACTTTTTATACTCCTGGTATAAATCAGGAATTACAGGACCATGAACCCATGCTTCAAAATCTTCTGCAAATAAAGGTTGATTATAAAGAGCTAAATACCAAGCTTGAGCATAGTAAACTAGCTTTTGCAGTTTTAAATTGCTCACAAACGAACCTGTTTCATTTGCTAACCCGATGAAGTAATCAGCGATCGCTCCTGATGTTGTGATAGACATTATTTACCTCCCTGCTGGCTACAATTTTTTTTATTATTTAGTATTATTGTACTATAAATTTGTTAATTTTGTGAGTCAATATATCTATCCAGTTGAGAACAGTCCTGCGCTTCCAGAAGTCGCTAAACTGGTATGTAAGCGATGATTCCATGTTTTCTAATATTTAGAGATATGTTGATTTTATTCCACCTCATTATCATTGACTAACCTAAAATCGAAAATCCATGAAGACTGATATGAATTGGCAACAAATAACTTCACCTAGCGTAGTTCCTGAAACTACACCCAACTTCTTTGGTGAATTAGTCCAAGAAACCCTAGCTTTAACCCGTCGTCTATTTATCCAATTACAACGCCGTCCCTCTACCCTAGCAGCAGGAATTATTCAACCGGTGATGTGGTTGGTGTTGTTTGGTGCATTATTCCAAAATGCCCCCAAGGGTTTATTTGGAAGTACGACAAATTACGGACAATTCCTGTCCGCTGGTGTAATAGTATTTACCGCATTTGCTGGGGCGTTGAATGCCGGTTTACCTGTGATGTTTGACAGGGAATTTGGCTTTTTAAATCGGTTGCTGGTTGCACCTTTAGCTTCTCGCTTCTCAATTGTTTTTGCTTCGGCTATTTTTATTATTAGCCAAAGTTTGCTACAAGCGGCTGTCATCGTTGGTGCTGCGGCGTTTTTAGGTGCAGGTTTACCTGATGCGGCTGGATTAAGTGCGATCGCTCTCATCGTCTTTCTTCTGGCTTTAGGTGTCACCGCTATTTCTCTGGGTTTAGCTTTTGCTTTACCAGGACACATTGAATTAATTGCGGTAATTTTTGTAACTAACCTACCTTTATTATTTGCCAGCACAGCCTTAGCACCATTATCCTTTATGCCAGGATGGTTGCAGGTTGTCGCTACCCTCAACCCCCTCAGCTATGCTATTGAACCGATTCGCTATTTGTATCTGCACAGCACTTGGGGATTAAACGATGTCGTCATGCACGCTTTTTGGGGTGATGTTACCTTTGGGGGAGCATTGCTAGTCTTGTTAGGATTTGCTGCGGTGGCTTTACTCAGCATTCAACCCCAATTACGCAAGACTCTTGCTTAAGATAGAAGCATGATTAAATAGACAAAATGTGAGGGGAAATTTCATGACAAGACCATTTTTACCAGTTCACAAAATCTTAGTTGCCACTTTTGCAGGAATTAGCTTTGCTTCCTTCCTAGTAGCACAACCTAGTTTAGCTGATCCTAATCAACCCTTTGGTAGTTTGGAGAGCGATAGGAATAGCAATTCATTCTTCGGTAATGGCTCAGATTTCAATATGTTCAACCTGATTCATCAGGCAAATTTCGGCAATCTTAACTGGAATCCTGACCAACAGAATCAACAGTTAGATGATGCAGCAGCAGCTTTTAAAGCCAGACAACAAAAACTCCTGCAAGGTCAGCAACAGCCAAACGCAAATTCTCCAACTACAGCGGGTGAAAATGCAGCACCGTTGATGATCTTACCCTCTTCAGATAAATGAAAAGTAAAAACCTCAACTCCTAATCCTGCTTTGGGCTGGAGTTGAGGCTATTAACAGTTATCAGTTATCAGTTAACTTCTGACTCCTGCTAATTTACAAATTACAAACCAAGTGCATTTAAAACATCACTAGCGTGAGTAGCTGTACTAACAGCACTATCAACATGAATGATTTTACCGTTGGGGTCAATTACGAAAGTGACGCGCTTGGCATAACCACCACCATCTACATCAAAAGCGTTAATGAGGGTTTTATCAGTGTCAACTAGTAGGGGGAAATTCAGGTTATATTTAGCGGTGAATGCTTGATGGGCAGCTTGATCATCAGCACTTACTCCCAACACCACAACATTTTTACCTTGATATTCAGGTTGGGCATCCCGGAAACTACAGGCTTGCTTGGTGCAACCTGGCGTATCATCTTTGGGGTAAAAATACACAACCACCGTCTTACCAGCAAAATCAGATAATGAAACTGTGTTGCCGTTTGTATCTTTAGCGGTAAATGCAGGCGCATCTGTACCAACTGCTAGTGGCATAATTAACCTTTCCTGTTTCAGATTGTTGATGCACTTGAGATTTTACAATAATTTACAATATTTACATAATTTACATTAGCCTCCTATCTCCTGCCTCTTGTCTTTTGCCTTCTCCTCAACTCCAAACCTATGCCTACTGTTGATTCTCCAAACCCCAAACCCTTTGTATATACTCAGAAAACATTAGAACGGGCCGAGCGATCGCTGATCTGTTCCCCTTTCCATCTGAGTTTATTTACAGCTATGCGGACTCAGAGTGTTTCGGTGAGTGCGATCGCCACAGAAAAAGGCTTCAAGCAAGGTTATACCAAACGCCCTTTGTCAGAATTAGCCTGTGATAACGCTTTTGATTGGTTAATCGAAGTGGGAGTGCTACGGAGAGAAGTCGATGGACAGGGCATAACCGACGGTTTTCGCCTCACACCTCTTGGTCATCAGTTGGTAGAAAAATTCCTAGATACAAACTGGCCTAGTCCCTCATGGCGCGATCGCTTTGATGAATCCATCACTCGTTGGTTTCGACTACCGTTTTAGATGAAAAATTGACAAGTTGAGATAAGCAAGTCAAAGTGAAAACGAGGTAAAGGAAACAATAATCTTTAGCCTCGTCCTTTGATCTGCTCTTTTTCAAGTTTAATGAGCAGATTGGCAGACTACAGCCTTTAACCCAAAAATTACAACATCACTCAGAAAACACACAAGTCACACTATGAAATCAATTATGGTAGTGGGAACAACATCCCACGCAGGGAAATCACTGATAACTACGGCCTTATGTCGCATTCTCTCGCGGCGGGGCTGGCGAGTGGCTCCCTTTAAAGGTCAAAATATGGCTTTAAATGCTTATGTCACCGCCAGTGGGGGAGAAATAGGCTACGCTCAAGCAGTGCAAGCCTGGGCTGCGGGAGTATCCCCATTGGTAGAAATGAACCCAATTTTACTTAAACCCCAAGGGGATATGACTTCTCAAGTTATCCTCAAAGGTAAACCTATAGGTAGAGTTAGTGCTACAGATTATTATGAGCAGTATTTTGAACTAGGTTGGCGAACTATTCAAGAATCGCTAAAACACTTAGAAACAGAATTTGATTTAATCGTTTGTGAAGGTGCGGGTAGCCCAGCAGAAATTAACCTCAAGCACCGGGATTTAACTAACATGAGGGTAGCAAAACATTTGAATGCAGCCACTCTGTTAGTTGTTGATATTGACCGGGGAGGCGCTTTTGCTCACGTAGTCGGAACCCTAGAGTTATTAGAACCCGACGAACGCGCCTTAATTAAAGGGGTAGTAATTAACAAATTCCGGGGACAGCGTTCCATCCTTGAACCAGGAATCAAATGGCTAGAAGAACGCACTGGTATCCCCGTTGTTGGTGTTATTCCCTACTTAGAACAAGTGTTTCCAGCAGAAGACTCCCTAGACTTACTAGAACGTAAACCCCTTAAAGCCCAAGCGGAATTGAATATTGCTGTGATCCGCTTACCGAGAATTGCCAATTTTACCGACTTTGACCCCCTGGAATCAGAACCAACAGTTTCAGTAAAATACCTGAGTCCCAAGCAAGATTTAGGACACCCTGACGCTGTAATTATTCCAGGCACAAAAACCACAATTGCCGATTTAATTCTGTTGCAAAAAAGCGGTATGGCGGAAGCAATCCAAAATTTTGCTGCTTCTGGAGGAACGGTTTTAGGCATCTGTGGCGGTTTCCAAATGTTAGGACAAATGGTAGCTGACCCAGAAGGAGTTGAGGGACAAGCTGGCAGATATCAAGGGTTAAATCTGTTACCTATCAAAACAGTGATTACAGGACAAAAAATAGCCCGTCAGCGCCAAGTTAGTTCTAATTATCCCCAGATGGGTTTACCTGTGAATGGGTTTGAAATTCACCAAGGGCGATCGCGCATAGAACAACCAACAGATAAAGCCGTCTGTCAACCTCTATTTGATGATGTTAATTTAGGCTTAGTAGATAATTGTCAATCTGTTTGGGGTACTTATCTACATGGGCTTTTTGATAACGGTCCCTGGAGACGTGCTTGGTTAAATCGTCTCCGTCAACAGCGCGGTTTGAAATCTTTACCCACAGGTGTTGCTAACTATCGAGATCAGCGAGAGCAGATTTTAGATTCTTTAGCTACGGAAATTGAAACCCATTTAAATTTAGCCCCATTTCTATCTTAGATAATCAATGACCAATGACTATTAATATCCGCTTTCTACCAGATGATGTCACCGTTAAAGCCGAAGTAGGAGAATCCTTGTTAGATGTAGCAGATAGAGCAGGGGTATCAATTCCTACTGGTTGTTTAATGGGAACTTGTCACGCTTGCACCGTTGAACTAGACGACGGGGAAGTCATCCGCGCTTGTATTACTCCTGTTCCTCCAGGAAAGGAGGAGTTAACCATACATCTTTTTAGTGATCCAACTTGGTAATATTTTGTTTTTTGATTTTTTTTTGAGTTATCAGGAATACGCTGTAGGGACATAGAAATGCTGTGTCCCGACAAACCTTGGAAACAGGGAGAAAATTTACACCAAAAATCAGTGATTATTTGCATCTTGCCAATAGCCTGATATACTCCATATTTTATCAAAGTTTTCATTTTGGGCAGATGCTACAGAAGGCGGCATTATAAATTTTTGAATTTCGTTAATTAATTCACCAAATGAATTTGGAGTTTGTTCTATTTTTAATTTCTTTTTAAAGGCTTGCCATTGTTGTTGCTTATTTGAATCATTAACAAACTCTTCAGATAAAGCTAAAGGTTCTTTTACTGGTATTTCTGTTTTGCGTCTATGAAAAGTATTATTTATCGCTTGACTGAGTAAGTTTCCTTGAAATTCAAAATTTTTGCAAAGAAACCAAATATCATAGAAATCTTTAATTCGACTGTTGCTTATACCCAGAGAAACCATTGCTTGAAACTTTTCAGCTATTACTGTCTCACGCGGATATATTCGTAAACGTGGTTTTGGTGTATTTAAAATAGGTTCTATTTCTACTTCTTCCGCATCAGGTGTAACAGCATCACCAAATCCTATATCTACCTGAATAGCAATTTCAATTTTAACTAATTGCCCTTTTAATTTAATTCTAACTCCTTCATATTCCTGAGCTTCTTTGATTAATTCTCCTCTAACTGACTCTGGTAAAAAAGTAATTCCATCCTCTTCACAGTGAATTGTACAAATTTCTTTATAAACATTCACTAAATATTCAATCTCATTGTTGCCAAAACAGAGTAAATCCAAATCTTTAGTCGCTCTATGAGGTTCACCATTCCAAACTTTGAACAGAGTAGCACCTTTCAAAATATATTGTGCTTGATATGGAGATTGACTAAGCCTATAGAGCAACCTTTCGCCAAAATAGCGCGTCAATAAATAATTATAATCTTCTCCTCTTGTTTTAGATAAATTCAATAATTTGGCTTGGATAGATGCTGCTATGTTAACAGGCTTTTTTGATTTCATGAGAGTGATTCTAGATAAGGACGCATCACATTATGTACTCGGCAAATTTTGGCATAGCGCCATATTTCATCCATTGAACATCTTTTTTCTCGCCAACATTCGCGCAATGCTTCCAAGGCAACATCAAGACCAATTTTATTGCGAAATTTAAAACAATCGGCAACTGTTTTAGGCAAAGAATATATACTAACTGGCACGCCTTCTATTATATGTTCTTCAATTCCTTCTTCTAGAGATTTACCTGACATATAAACGATTCTGAGTGGTAGAAGATTATCTTTAGGAGGACGAGATTTTTGAGGAATTGCCAACCAAACTTCAAAAGGTGCTTGAGTGGTTATCTGATAAAAACTGAGTGCAGATAGAAGACAAATTACTCCGTTAGGAACTCTTTTCGCAGTTTCAGCTAGAGTGTGATTTGCTGTAATTTCTGCATCTACAAAAGTGTAAACACCGCGAGCAGAACGTACAAGGATTCCTTGGTTTTCCAAACGTTTCAAATACTCTCTGTGAATACCTTTTGCTTCGATGTCTTTTGCTCTAATTACGCCTGTTTGAGCAGCGTAATTTAGTATTTTTTGGGTTTTGGACATAATGCTTTTGTTTATTTGTCTATCATGCAGCCTTTTTTAGTTTTGTGATGAAGTGTAGATAATAGTTAATATTTACCTACATTTTATCACAAATTCTTGCCAAATCTGTCAGTCAAGGAAAATATGTAACCTTTGAATACGCTATTTAATCTAATCAATTTGCGTAATTTTAGGTTTGTAGGTTTATTAAATATTGTATTTACGTATAATTACTGTATATCCGTAGGGAGATAACTTTGTATATTTATTTAGCCGCGTGTGCCTAAACTACAAAATTGGGTGATCGCTCCGCTCATTGAAAGCATCGCACTTGTTCTTTATTAATCTTGAAAAATGACACTCTTAAACAGTCAGATAATTACTATTCCAGAGCAAAAGGCAATTTATGAAACTGTCTATGACACGTTATCAGAGTTTAGTGATAAACTCAAAGAAATTGTAGATTTTGGTGATGCAGTTCATATAGATATCAAGGATATACTTGAAGGTTCATGCTTCTATTACGCGGCTTTAGGATCTGAAGTTTGTACAAAATTTTATCAGCAAAAATTTAAATATCCTGTATCTGATTACATTGTGGAAGCAGGATTTTTTGCACTAAGACCTTATAAGGATAAAACTCAAGAATTACCCTGGTTTATTTATAGGGGAGAAATTTCTAATAATCAAAATGACTACCATTGTTGGATTGTTGGACCTAGAAAAGCAAATATAAAGCCTGAAATTATTGATTTTACTGCTAGGCATTATAAGGCTCAAGTTGATAAAGTACCAGTGTTAACCTGGGAACGGGAAGATTTAGAAAATGAAAACTGGATTTGGAATAATGATCTTGATGATCTTAAATTTAATGAGGGCTTAATATTTAGCTCTAAACAAGATACTATTGCCAAAGTTAGGGATGATAAATGGAAGAATTGGAAATATTGTGATCTTAGAAAACGAATGATAGATAAATCTAACGAAATTTTGAGGTACAAACTTAAGGATTTGAGCATAAATGTTGAATGCTAGACGAATTATATACTACATCTAGTGAGCGCAGTTGGTAATATTTACTTGCAAAAAGGTATAAGAATGACTGAATTCACACGGGAAAAACTGTTTGAATTATGTAAGAATGCTCATGATTCTAAGTTGGTAAGCTCTTGCGGAGAAGTTCCTCTGTCTGAAACCCCAGTTCCAGCAAAACGTTGGCATATTCAAAGTAAAGGAAGTTACCATTATTTTACAATGGAAGAATTGTACGACTTTTTGACCAAACTATTAGAGTCCCAGGATAAGAATAATGAAAACGTGGACGACTATGTAACCCAACTATTACAGAGTGGAGGATTTTCGTTTGAAAATAACGAGAAAGGTTAACACCAATGACTCCCAAAACTATTTCTTGGCAATCTATCCGTGAAAAAGTGCTTGCAGATCCAGAGATAAAAGCTGAATATGATGCACTGGAATCAGAATTTCAGTTAGCAAAACAAATTATTGCAGAGGATTGATCTAAAATAACCCAACCAACTGTGTTGGGTTTTCCAATTTATACTCAAAAGAGAAATTTTAATATTTTCATATCTCTATATCCCCATCAAACAACTTATTCATTTGCTGGTTTGATAGAAAAATCAATCACCCATTTCAACTTCGATTTATCTCCTTGCAAATACTCAGCAATAGAATTAGCCACCGAAGAAACGGCTTTAATAGGGACAACATAATCAAAAACATTTGCCATAATTCGCAAAGTTTCAGCCGTCCATTCTCCATCGACAATTAATATAGCTAGAATATCTTTGTTCTTACCTTTCCAATTAATAGCTGAGAACATTTTATCTTTAGCATATAAAGATGCATGTCTAGATGATGACTTTCTTACTTCTATAAATGCTTTAGGTTCATTTTCATCAGGTATAACAAAATCGGATCTAAAATTATAGATAACTCCTTCTAAATATTTGTACTCTTTCTCTCGTTTGTAAGGAACATTAGCTTCATCAAGTGCTGTAGCTACAATAGTTTCTAGTAATACCCTTCCTACTAAATCACGGACAATTCCTTCTAATGTTGTTTCCAAACCTTGCAAAATTTCCTGATCATTTATATTTTGATTAGTTGTTTGACTGTTAAGAATATCTGATAATCTTTTTGCGGCTGGCTTTGATATAGCATTATCAGAAACACTACCAATTCTTTTCTTTAATTCAGATTTACTTCTAACATTAATCAATCTCTGAAAAATTGGTAGCATTCTCGGATTTTTATTTATATAATCAGAATCAAATACTTGGAAATTATTTGTAGCTACGCGAAGTTCATTAATAAGGGTTTGTGCTACTTCTCGCATTTTGATATAAACACCTTTAGTTATTGATGCTTCCACATCAAAAATTATTGCTTGTCGTCTTTGCCATTCTTGAACTACATCAATTGCGGTTGCATTTTTCGGATCAAGATTGCTATTAATTCCGGTTAAGATTATTAGTCTTTGTTCATAATCTTGAGCATTTTTAGCTTCAACTACAGCGAATCCCTTTGTCTGATTTACTAAACTTAAATAAACATCTATATAACCTTTCATAAAATCCATAGCAATAGCATACAGTGTACTGCTAGTTTCGTCTGCATCGTTACTCTGCTCAATATCTAAGTCTAGATTAAATTCGTTTTGCATGAATATGATACTCCCCTAATTTACTTGAACCTGTCCTTTTTTTAAGCAGCCAACGTTCACCCCGTTTTCTCATATTTTCTATATTGATAATTTGAAAGCCGTTATCTATCATTAATTGACTCAATATTTCATGAGCAGGAATGTAAACTCCATATAGTGCTGCATCGGACACAATAAGATGAAGATTACTACCAGACCGAAGTATACGATGCAATTCTCGAATGACGTTTTGCATTTGGGCAAAATATGGATATATCAATAAATAATAATCCTTTTTACCTGGTCTAATTTTTCTTTCATTAAATAATTCTGCTATAATATAATCTAAATATTTTAACTTGAAACTTGTTGATAATGTAGAAGAGAAAAATTCTTGATTTCTTTTTAAATCTGTAGGTGCTGTTGTCGTATTCACGATTAAACGGCGACGAACTTTTTCTGTAATTTCTCTCCATGAACCCGCATAACGCCAGAAATATAATTCCATCCGTGTCATTTCCGCAAAATCAAAGTTGTTTAAATAAGGTGGAGAAGTTATACAAAGTGAACAACTTTCATTTTCAACTAACTCCATATTTTCTGAACTTCCAAAATTCAATTTTGCTTTCGGAGTAAAATCATATTTTAGTTTTTCAACATCTTCATATATTTGTTTGCATACAATAGATACAGAATCATAAAAAGATATAGATTTTTTTAAAGTTGTGGGAGCTTTATAAATACCATCAGTTTGAGATAAAGAAGTTTTTTCAAGAACTTTGGATACTATTAAACGAAATAATGATTTGTTTTCCTGAGAACACTTACTTTCTATTTCTAGACAACTTGCCAATAAGGCTAAATTATCTTCTGAGACAAGTTTAGTTAAAAACTTTAAAGCATCTTCAGACCATATTTCTTGAAAACTGCCAGTGTAAGGTTGAAGTGATAACAAGAGATTTTCTAAATATTTTACCTGTTGTATATCTGATGTAGGAAATATTTTTGCTTGTGATATATCATAGAAAAAAGGATGGGCTTCAAATCCTATTGAAAAAACATTGTGATAATTTGCCTCAACTAGTGTAGTTCCCAATCCAGAAAAAGGGTCAATTACAACATCATCACAATTAAGTTTTGCTTCTTTTATACAAAAACTTACAAATTCAGGAGAAAATCCAGCTATGAAATTGTACCATCTATGAATCGGGTAATGATTAGTAAATATATTAGTAGATAATTTTTTATTAGTTGGTAATTTTGTGTTTGATATTAAATTTGCAGGTAGTGAATCAAATAAATTTAATTGAGCCATAAAACCTTATTATAATAATACTTGCTGAGTCAGAATAATGAATTTTAAAAGGCAGTAATCGTCCAAAGTTTTAGAGGTTGTCTTAAAAGTTTTCGGCGAAATAATATGGCTTCGCCACGCTGGCGCGAACGCTACCACACAAGCCAAGTCCACCTGCGTGGACTAACGAAAAATTAGGGATTTCAAACCTGCGTAGGCAAGTTTTGTCTGTGTAGATGTGATTTATAATCACCCAGGTTAGACTTTTCAAACATCCTCTTAAATTAAAGCTTCTTACTGCCTGTTTTTCCTATCTAAATCAATCACCCTTCGCATTCAAAGCGTATTCCTTAAACCTCTCCAAATCCGCTTGAATCGTAGACTCTACCACCCGTCCCAAAAATAAATTATCCATCAACTTACCAATAATTCCAGGGATAGCGTAGGAAATGGTCATTTTCACAATACTACCAGCATGACGATCATAAAAACGAATCGCCCCCTGATTTGGCAAACCATCAACCGATTCCCATTGAATAATTTGATTAGGAACAACTTTGAGAATGCGAGATTTCCAGCTAAAATCCAAACCTCCGGTACTCAATTTCCAAAGTGAAATTTCTGGATCATCTGGCAAAATCTTCACTGAATCAATCCATTTCATCCACTTTGGCATTTGTTCCAAATCAGACCATAACCCCCATACTAATTCTATGGGAGCTTCGACTTCTACCTGTACACTATGCTCTAACCATTCAGCCATATAGATTTTAGGTTTTAGATTTTAGATTTTAGATTTTAGATTGGTAATGGGTGATTAGTAATTCGGAACAACTCTTACCCAGTCCCCAGTCCCCAGTCCCCAGTCCCCAGTCCCCAGTCCCCAGTCCCCAGTCCCTATTTCTTCACACTTTCCAGAATCACCTTAGCCGCACGTCTTCCAGAAATGGTTGCACCTTCCATGCTGTCAATATAATCCTGTTGAGTGTAACTACCGGCTAGGAAAAAATTAGGTATCGGTGTTTTCTGATCAGGACGATAAGCGTCCATTCCTGGTGCTTCCCTGTACAAAGACTGAGCCAGTTTCACGACACTGTACCAAGTCATGTTTAAATCTCTTGACGAGGGGAACAATTCATGCACTTGTTTAAGGACGTGTTGAGCGATCGCTTCATTACTTTCTTTAATAAAAGGATCTCCCGGTGTCAACACCAGCTGCATCAATGAACCCTCCCCAGGACGATAATAATCTGCTGGACTAGTTAAAGCCAAATCAGCGAAACAAGAAAAATCAGCATCGGCGGTATATAACAAATTATCAATCCCCACCGCATGATTTAACTGTTTACGTTTTTCAGCATCTTCCAGTTCTGTCACCCAACCATCAAACCGTAGCTGCACTGTAGCGACTGGGACAGCATCAAGTTTATAAATGTTGTCAAATTCTGACCATTTTCGCCATGCTTGGGGTAAAACGCGCTGAATTCCCGGTACATCACAAGCGCAAACGTAAGCATCAGCCGTGATCAGTTCTTCTGTATCACCTTGGGCAACTACTATACCTGTAACGTGGGTTTCCGCTTCAGATTCAGCAAACTGAATTTCCCGCACTTGGCGACGGGTGTATATTTTTGTGCCTCTGGCTTCTAGATATTCAATAATTGGTTTGTGTAAATATTCGTGGGGTGAACCTTCCAGCATTCGCAAAATAGAAGCTTCAGTTCTGACAGCAAAAAACTGGAAAATTGTCAACATACAACGGGCAGAAATATGATCGCAATCAATAAAACCCAAAGCGTAAGCGATGGGGTTCCATAGGCGTTTGATGCTGCCTTTACTGCCTCCGTGACGATAGAACCAGTCAGAAAAGCTGATTTTGTCTAAATCGCGGATATTTCTCATTGCGCCCTCAAAGTCTACTAAACCCCTAACTATGGGGCTAGTTCCCAGAGCGATCGCATTTTGTAATTTATCTTGTAATGAAAGTTGAGAAGTGGTGAAAAATGCCTTTAAGCCATTAAAAGGCGCACCGGTGATGAAACGAAAATCTAACGCCCCAGTGCGTCCACCTTTATTAATAAAAGTATGACTATGTTCTTTAAGACGTAAATTTTCACCTGCTCCCACTTTTTCCATCAATTCAAACAGATTGTAGTAGCAGCCAAAAAATACGTGCAACCCCATTTCAATATGGTTGCCATCACTATCTACCCAACTGCCTACTTTACCACCAACAAACGGACGAGATTCAAAAATTTGTACCTCACAACCCGCATCAGCTAAATCGACGGCAGTTGCTAGTCCAGCTAGTCCTGCACCTACAATTGCAACACGCATTCCCAAGTTCCTTTATTGCTTACGCCAAGCTGCGCTATCAGTTTCTTTACAAATTGTAACTGGCTTGGTGTCGGAATTGGCTATTGATTGGGAATTGGGGACTATTGATAGGTGATAGGTGACAGGTGACAGGTGACAGAGAATCAGTTTTTCTCAAGTACCCATTACCAATTACCCATTACCCATTACCCATTTCAACCTTTCTCCTTAGTATCTTCAGAGAGAGGTAAACTTCTAATCAATTCTCGAATGACATCAGTAGCAGGTCTACCTGTCTGTTGACAATATTTTTCTAATTTTTCCGCTTCCTGTGTTGCTAGGTTAACGGTTATACGTTTAACAGCCCATTTTTTATTAGTCATTATCATGCAACTTGCTATGTGTTAACGGTTATCAAAAAGAATCCAATTGTAAAAGGAAAAAATGATAGTATCAGAGATTGCCTCAAAGAAATAGGAAGATCATAAAATATAACTAAGAATTCTCGGTAAAGTTCGGTAAAGAATAGATAAAGTCAACGAATCAACTTGATCTTTTTAACAACAAATTATGCAGCAATTATCATAAGAGTTCATTGTAGAAAACCACAGATTAAACCTGAATTAGTGAACTCAGTGTAGATTTGATGTTTATCTGTGGTAACTACATAGAGGATTATTCAAATTCCAGTTGAGGCATAAGTTGGAGAGTACCAATACCTAAATCTTGGGAAGAGAGCGATCGCGCTTCAAACAAAGCCATCATATCTTTTAACTGCGGATTACCACGAGAAGCCCCGGTCAGTCCCTTAGCAATAATCAAGCCGCAATAACCATTGGTAAGCTGACACCGCTGATTCCATTTTTTCCTGGCTTCAACATGAGTCGGGTCTTGATCTAAAAATTCCCCAAACAGGAACAGATCCCCATTTTCTGTTTGTAACAAACCCAAATCATATCGCTCACCATCTAAAGGATTAGCACCAGGATTAAAGCAAATGGCGTTCAATCCCCCAGCAGCCTGAATATTTTCAATGACAGTTTTAGCTTTGGGACGGGAAGTTTGAATCAAAATCACGGGTAAGCCATCACCCGTTTGATTGATTTCCTGTACTGCATGGTAATTTACTTCCTGACGTAAAGACTTCAACATCTCCCAAGAAATCACACCCAAGCTCAGGAACGAGTCTTCTGGGATCAAGTCATCCCGCAATGACCGAAACTCGGTAGCATCCAAATCCTCTTCATCTGAGATATCAAAGCCTGCCATTTCTTCTAACTCTGCTGCCAATTCTGGCATAGTAGAGACAGTCACAGACACTGATTTAGTAGCTTCATCTGGATGAGGTAGAGAAATGCGATAACGTCGATTGATGACGGGAAAGTCTTCTTCGTACAACTGATGACGATAATCACGGACAAAGCGGATCAAGCTTTCGATCGCCACATACATTACCAATGCTTCTTCGTCATACAAAACCGAGCGCAATCCTTCTAAGGGGTGAATATTACCAAAGGTAGGTTCAATTTCCGATAGCGGTAAATCTGCTAAATCTTCATCCTCATCTTCATCTTCGTCAACTTGATCAAAGGTGAGAAATAAGCAATCTTGCTTCAGGAAAGCTGCTTCTAAACCGTGGCCAGATTCTTCATCCTGTAAAACATCTGCACGAAACCGCTTCAAAGAATCCTCTGAACGATAGAACAAAACACCATACTCCATCCCCAGCATTCCCATGACTGAGGCATAAAGTGTCCCCACATCCCATTTATTGATTTCTATTGATAAAATTTGCTGTTCTTCCAGAAAGTTCCAAGGTGCTGCTTCCCAAACTGCAAACGCCTTCTCATTCAGAATTTGTGCATATTGTGGAGGTAAATCGGGAATTTGGCTATCGAGAATATCGGCAAAAGAGCGAAATAGTTCATCAATTAAAGGTAATTCCGGTGCGTAGTCAATAGCAATGTCCAAATCTTGCAAAACTCCGCGCAGGTAAAATTGAATTTCCCTGTCTTTCACCACAATTCTCTGAGGTCTAGCGGGTTTAGCTGGACTTTGTGGATGCTCCATTGCTCGCATTAAAGTACGAACTATGGCTTCGGGTCCCAGGTCTGGAGATACCACATCCATACCTCTGACAATACCTTGAGAGCCATCCACCCAGAGAATACATTCACCCTTGGACTCTTCTGAGTCTCTGGATGGGGTTGATGATGACAACGGACGGCGATCGCCCTCCCATATAGAAGGAATTTGGGTTAATTTCTTCAACCGACGACTGGTAGAGCGATTAAAACTTGTCATAGAGTAAGTTAATCAAAAAAAAGCAAATTAGAAGTAAACTGTGGGGAATGGCTAAAATTCGGATCAAATTTTCCCTGCTGTACCTGAAGAGTGGTTGCTGCTCAGACGGCTTGTGGCTGAAAAAGAGAAAAATACCCCATCTCTAAATACACCGAACCTCTCAATTCTAGAATAAAAATCCTTCTCTGCTGTTGACAAAGTGTTGAGAATTTAGCGTCTAGACCTATCAATGCCGCTAGAATAGAACAAAACTAGAAAAAGCAACCCCACGGCTGTCAACAGCATATACAGGGTCATATTTAGACTAATTAAGGAGTGAAAACAGCAGATGACACAAGCAACCCAAACTCAAGAACGTGGCATTTTGTTGAGTGAAGCAGCATTGCGCCAGGTAAAAACTCTTCAAGCCAATCAAGGCCAAGATTTATGTTTACGGGTAGGAGTCCGTCAAGGTGGTTGCTCTGGAATGTCTTACATGATGGATTTTGAGGACATCAGCAAAATCACCCCACAGGATGATGTCTTTGATTATGATGGTTTCAAAATAATCTGCGATCGCAAGAGCCTATTATATCTCTATGGCTTGATGCTCGATTACAGTGATGCCATGATTGGTGGAGGTTTTCAATTCACTAACCCCAATGCTTCCCAAACCTGCGGTTGCGGCAAATCCTTCGGAGTGTAATATAGTCAATGGTCAGATGTCAGTAAGAAAAGGCAATAGGCAATAAGCAATAGGCAATAGTTCCTAAATTTTGACTTTTGAATTAACCTGTTCCCTGTTCCCTGTTCCTTGTTCTCAATGACTAATGACCAATGACTAATGACAAATGACTAATGACTAATGACCAATGACTATCACAATTGAAGAACTGTTTGATACAGGTTTAGAACGCTATAAAGCAGGAGAATCACCAGAAACGCTCATCCCTGTATTTAAAGAGGTGTGCGATCGCTCTCCTAAAGCCAGTTCCGCTTGGATTTGTCTAGCGTGGTTGTACCTCTTAGATAACAAAGCCAAATTAGCTTACACAGCCGCAAACAAAGCAGTAAAATTAAATCCCCAAGACCCACAAGCCAGAATTAATCTCGCTTTAGCCATGTTAGAAACCGGTCAGAAAGGTTTGCGAGAACACATTGACTTTGCACAACAGTTGATTTTTGTCAACAAAGAATGGGAAGAAGAAGTTAAAAACAGCATTGAAGACGGTTTAACCAGGAAACCCGATTGGCAAAGTTTGGCTAAAGTCAAAAAATGGCTATTTGAAGAATAATTCGTAATTCATAATTCATAATTCATAATTATGAATTATGATAATCAACTATAAAAGTTTATTCAATCAAGATGAAAGATAAATTGTTAAATTGGCTCAATATAATATTAGTTGCTGATGTTTTCCTGGTGATTTTAGGTTTTGTTTGGTTTGCTATAGCTGTTATTGGTAATGCGTCAGGAATCAACTTAGGTTTAGATTTATGGCATAAACTGTGGATACCACTATTTAACCCAGCTATTGGTATTTTGATGGGTGGGGCGCTCCTCAGTGGGATTACCAGTTGGGTTTCTAAGAAATTGATGAAAAATTAGTTATAGCAGGTAACAGGTGACAGGTGACAGTTAAGAGAGAATAGGGAATAGGGAATAATGATTTAATTACTAATAACCAATTACCAATTACCAATTACCAATTACCAATCACCAATTACCAATTACCCATTACCCATAACCAATTATTTCAAAATTTCCTTTAATGCAGATTGCAAATTTGGATATTGATAATTAAAACCTGAAGCTTGAGTGCGTTGAGGTAAAACCTTTTGTCCTTCTAAAACCACAATTGCCCCATCTCCCAACATTGCTTCTAAAGCAAAACCAGGCACAGGCAACCATGAAGGACGATTCATTACTTGTCCCATTGTATTGCTTAAATCTGCCATCCGCACAGGATTGGGAGCAGTAGCATTATAAACGCCTTGCATATTAGACTTAGTTAAAGCTTGAATAATCAAATTAACAATATCGTCTAAGTGAATCCACGAAAACCACTGCCGACCACTACCGATGGGACCACCTGCAAATAATTTGAACGGAGTAATCATTTTCCCCAAAGCGCCACCATGACCCAAAACAATACCAAAGCGCAAAATTACCAAGCGCACACCAGCATCTGCGACCTTTTGTGCTTCTGCTTCCCACTCTTGACACACTTGAGCCAGAAAGTCTTGACCTGAAGGGCTATTTTCTTCAAAAGTAGCAGTTTCACTAGTGCCGTAGTAGCCGATAGCCGAAGCGTTGACTAACACAGATGGTTTAGGGTTAGCCTTCGCTATAGCTTCCACAATTTTTTGTGTACCGAGTTTGCGGCTGTTGAGAATAGCTTGCTTACGTTCTGGTGTCCAACGTTCCTCAGCGATGGGTTCTCCTGCCAAATTTACCACACCATCACAACCAGCAACAGCATCTTGCCAAGCGCCGGATACACCTGGGGTATAGCCCAAAATTTCTACATTTGGGAAGGCCTGAGAGGGAAAAACCTTGTGGGCAGAATTGGTATTCCGGCTTAACACTAATACTCTATTACCTTCATCTTGCAGCCGTTTTACCAAACGACTACCGACAAATCCTGTTGCTCCCGTAATTGCTACTTTCATTTTTAACTTAAGCTAAAGCACATTGTACAGTCTTAACTGTTAACTTAATTTAACAATTTTTCAGCCTGTACTGCCTTGTTGTTAAGTTAATTTCTTTTCTGTCACCTGTCACCTGTATTTTGCTAACTTGCGTGTTCCCAGTCACTGAGTAATTCACGGTCTTGTTTTTTCGCTTTGCTTTTGCGAACTGGTACTTTAGGAGTACCAATATCAACAGGTGGAAAAGACTGTTTTGTCTTTTTGGCAGATTTATTTTCTTGTATGTTAGTCATGGTTCGATACCTTTGCTAAAAACTTCATTCCTAATTTACCAGATCAAGTTTTTCTCAACACATTCCGGAAGAAAGATTTTATTTTTTTGATCGAAAATTAATCAATAGACCGAATGGGGGAAATAGTGGGATGTGCTACAGAAAAACCTTGTCTTGTCGGTTGGATATTTCCTACCTCTACTTGAAAATTTATTTGCTGGCGCATCTTGCCAACTCTAGCTTCCAGAGTCCAATTACCAGGGCGTAAATGCCAAAATATCTCATTATTGGATTGTGTAGATAACTTTCGACCATTTAGCCACCACTCTACAGACTGATGAGAATTACCAGCAAGTTTAAATTCTAGTTTTTGCTGTCCTTCTGCGCTGGGAGACATTAGAAATAAATCCCCATCACGCGGAGATAAAATCCTGAATTCATCAGATGAAAAATTCGCTGCTGGTTGTTTTGCTAACCATTCATCATACACAGGTGATAAACGAAAATCAGCAGAATTTTCATAAGCGATTTTATCTTCTAGTGAGAAATATTCCTGTACTACTGAACTACAATCAGGTGTAGGCTTTAACCCTGTGTTAGCACAGATAGGTAACTGCACTAACCCCTTTGGTGGTGAAAAATCTGCGGGTGGTTGATTTTCATGCAGATGTAACATGATGCGATTCCATAACGGTGCAGCCCCGGTAACACCAGATACTTGACGCATGGGTTCACCGTTAAAGTTCCCTACCCAGGTAGCAACCGTGTAATCAGTGCTAAAGCCAACTGTCCATGTATCCCGATAATTGGAAGAAGTGCCAGTTTTGACAGCGACAGGGAAGGGCAAGTTTAATACTGAGTCTACACCAAAAGCAGTTGCACGGGCATAGCGATCGCTCAACATATTAGTAATTAATTGCCAGTTCTGGGGACTGGGGACTGGGGACTGGGGATTAGGGATTGGGGAATTATTTAATATAGTGATTAAAGGTGTATTTTTTCCCAACCGGGCCATAGTTAAATAAGCCCTTGCCAGTTCCCATAAACTCACTTCACCACTACCCAAAGTTAAACCCAAACCGTAATATTCAGCACTTTGATTTAAGTTTTCAAAACCCAACTCATGCAACCGATTTAATAAAGTTTGTACACCAACTTTTTCTAACACCTTCACCGCAGGTACATTTAACGAATTGGCTAAAGCAACTCTCACCCGGACCGGACCGAGAAAACTGTTAGTATAATCTGTAGGGCTATATAATTTCGCCCCCGGAATTGCGTAATGAGAAGGAACATCAGCCAAAATAGAATTAGGTTTAATTACGCCTTTTTCTAAAGCTAATTCATACACAAATGGCTTCAAAGTAGAACCAGGTTGACGCAAAGCTTGTACTCCATCATTTCGACCTAATTTCACATCATTAAAATAATCAGGTGAACCGACATAAGCTAAAACCTCCCCAGAGTAGTTGTCAATTACCACAGCAGCTGCATCATGGACATTGTTATCAGCAACAGAAACAATAACTTGTTGTACTTGTGCTTCTACAAATTGTTGTAAAGGGCGATTTATCGTAGTTTGAATAGGAAAAGATTCCAGTTCCCCTCCTTGCTTGCGGGGAGGGGTTAGAGGTGCGGTGTTTTGCTTTGCTAACCAAAACAAAAAATGAGGTGCAGCAATAATTCCCTGTTCACGAGATTGAAATACAACTTTTTCTTTATATATACGTTCAGCTTCTGCACTAGAAATATATCCATCTTTTACCATTTGATTTAAAACATATTTCTGCCTTTGCTTTAATCGTTGCCAATGTTGGTATGGATTAAAATAAGTAGGATTATTAGGAATAGACGCTAACAGCGAAGCTTGGGCAATATTTAAATCACTCGCAGAAATAGAAAAATAAATTTGCGCTGCTGCTTCCACACCATAAATATTTCCCCCCATCGGTAGACGATTAATATAAGCAGAGAGAATTTCATCTTTATTCATTCCTGCAAATAACCGCCAACATAACCAAATTTCATGTAATTTACCTGATAAATTCCGGGGTGAATTATCCAACATTCGCGCTAACTGCATTGTAATTGTCGAAGCACCAGAAACAATTTTTTGATGATAAACAGCATCTTTAATAGCGCGAACGACAGCTTTTAAATCTAAAGCACCATGTTGATAAAAATTACCGTCTTCTGCTGCCAAAATAGCGTTAATAAATTGGGCTGAAACTTGATTTAATGGTACAATTGATGTATGTTCTTGGTCATGAGTGAGGATAGTTCCCAGTGGTAAATTATTACGATCTGTAAACTGCAAAGCTAACTGCTTTTGGGCGATATCCTGACTATGAATAGGCGCAAAATAAGGCATTATCCGCACAATAAAACAGACAATAATTACAGTCAGGATATATTTATTGCGATAACGGAAATAAGATTTTATCTCACGCAGAGTCGCAGAGACGCGGAGAGGAAGAGTTTTAAGTTTCATAGGTTTATGTTTCAGTTGTTGTTAAGGAGATTTCACAAAAAAGTAATATTTCTTCAAGATTAAGAATTGTATTAATTTGGGGAACTCATCACATCCAATTGGTTATCTATATAAGTAGCTTGGGTTCTGTAGGTTGGGTTGACGTAAGGAAACCCAACATTGTGGAGATTTTGTTGGGTTGTGCTGTCGCTTAACCCAGACTACAAATTTAAAGTTTTTTATTTATTTAACAATATGAACAGCAAATTAGGAAAGTTCCTATTTATCATCACCTTAATATTAGGTATAGCTGGTTGTAATTTTGTTGGTATCACCCCAGGTAAGGAAAAATTACCCACAGTTGCACAACTTACACCCCCAAAATTACCAGACTGGATAGAACAAATCAGTCCTTTAGGCGATGCAAATACTCTCAGTCAAGTTCGTGTTCGTTTTAAGGAAGCTTTAATTCCCGTTGAAAGTATTGATAGTCCCCAACAGCAGAATTTATTAACTAAATTTGCGATTTGGCCACCTTTACCGGGTAGATTTCGGTTTTTAACACCGCGTATGGTGGGGTTTCAAGCTGATAAAGCACTACCTAAAGCGACGCGATTACAAGTTACTCTCAAAGCGGGTTTGGCAGATTTGAAAAATCATCGTTTAGTGGAAGATTTGGCTTGGACATTTAACACAGAAGCGATCAAAATTACCAATCTACCTGGTGTTAACCCAATTGAAAAAGCCGAAGTTGAACCGATTGATTTACAGCCTAAGTTACAATTCACCTCAAATTTAGAATTAGATTTAGATTCTGTACAAAAACATTTGCAACTAATTCCTGAAGGAAAAACCCAAGGGGTGAGTTTTCAAGTAGATTTAGGAAAATCAGAACAAGCCGAAAATTTAGATCCTTTAGAAAAATTTGATCCTTATGCACGAAATTGGATTTACAATATTACTCCTAGTCGAAATCTGGAAAAAGCTAAATCATACCGTTTAAAATTTTCTCCTGGTATCCTTCCTGCTTATGGAAACTTACCCAGTGATAAAGAGTTTGTTAGTAAGTTAACCACTTATTCACCATTAGCATTTCAAGGAATTAAACCTTACGGAAAACCAGACGCAGGGGGAACTTATGGTAGATTTGTTAAAGGGAGTCCTCAGTTAGAATTTAATAACATCTTATTACCAGATTCCGCGAAAGCAAATATTAAAATTAATCCAGCACCTAAAAATATTGATAGAGTGCTGCCAATCTATGATGAAGATAGAATTGTGAGTGTTAATCCTTATGCTTTAGAACCTGCTACCACTTATACAATTAATATTGACAGAAATCTCAAAGATAAGTTTGGGCAAACTTTAGGTAAACCTGTATCCATTAAATATAATACTGGAGATTTAGCTGGGGAAATTAGGGTTCCTGCTGATTTAAATATTTTTCCCACAAATCAGAATTTACAGTTAAATATTAATACTGTCAATTTACCAGAATCTAAATATAAAGCAAATTATCGTGTTGTTAAACCTACAGATTTAGTTTACACGAATTATGCAAATTATTTATTACCCAAACCTGAACAATGGCAAATTTACAAAGTATCGGGTAGAAAAAATCAATCAGTTAATGTAACTGTTCCCCTGAAAGATAAATTAGGTGATACTCAGGGAATGTTAGCTTATGGAGTGCAAGCAAGAACTAATAAATATCAAGAAAATAATAAACAATTATGGAGAGAACCAACGACTTATGGAATGGTACAATTAACCAATTTAGGTGTATTTAGTCAATGGTTTCCAGAGTCAGGTTTAATTCGAGTTCATCATCTGAGTGATGGTTCACCGGTTAAAGCTGCAAATATTGAAATCTATCAATCCAAATTATATGAAAAATCAGGTTCTCAACCTGTACCTTGTGCAACGGGTAAAACTGATGAAAACGGAACTTTAAGAATTGAGAATGATGAATTTAAAGAATGTAATACGAATAATGATAAACTGCCAAATTTCTTAATAATTGCCCGTGAAAATCAAGATTGGGCATTTGCGAGAACTCAAGAATACAGCGGTAGTTATGGTTATGGTATTGATGCAGGTTGGGACAATGGTAAACCAATATCACGAGGTGTAATTTTTTCTGATAGACAGTTATATCAACCAGGTGAAAAAGCTGCGTTTACTGCTTTCGCAGATTATTTAGAAAAAGGTGAAATTCAACAAGATAAAAATTCAAACTATCAATTAACTCTATTTAGTCCCAATGGGCAAAATTCCGATTTAGGTACACAAACTACAAATCAATTTGGTACATTTTCTCTAGAGTTACCTATTCAGAAAACTCAACCTTTAGGTTTTTATAAAATTAAAGCTAAAGGTAAAAATGGACGAGAAATATCTGGTGAATTTCGGGTTGCTGAATTTAAACCACCGAATTTTAAAGTTGATTTACAGCTAAATCAAAAATTTGCGTTAATTGGTGATAAAGTAAATGCTGATGTCAGCAGTAATTATTTATTTGGTTCACCTGTACAAGGAGGAGAAGCCAAATATTTTGTAACTCGTCAGCAAACTAATTTTATTCCCAAAGGTTGGGAGGAATTCAGTTTTTCTAGACAGTGGTTTTGGCCCGAAGAAAGTCCGAATGTCTCTAGTGATGTTTTACAAACTAATACCCAATTAGATGCTGGTGGTAAAAATAGTCAAACGGTAACTGTAGGAAAAGATTTACCCTACCCAATGACTTACCGTGTAGATGTACAAGTTGCAGATGTTTCTAATTTGTCGGTTGCTAACTCCCAAACTTTCACGGCTTTACCCAGTAACAGACTTATTGGTTTAAAAAGTAATTTTGTCGCTGATGCTGGAAAGGCTTTTCCTGTGGAATTTATTGTTAGTGATGCGACAGGAAAACCTTTAGAAAATGAACGAGTCAGTTTAGAATTACAACAAATAAAATATAGCAGTGTTACCCAAGTAGTTGAAGGTAGCAGAACTCCCAAAAATCAAATTGAATATCAGACGATTGCGAAAACTGAAGTTACATCTTCTAGTATTCCACAAACGGTAAATTTGACACCAAAAGAATCAGGTTCTTACCGCATCCGTGCTAGTTTTATTGGTAGTAGAGATGAATTTACAGCTACAGATTTACAAATTTGGGTAACGGGAGAAAATCCAGTATTTTGGGGTGGGAATGAAAAGGATAAATTGGAAGTTAAGTTAAATAAAAAAGAATTTAAAGTTGGTGAAATCGCAACTGCTTTAATTCAATCTCCCTACCCAGAAGGAGAATTATATTTTGCAGTAATTAAAGATAAACCTCTCTATCAACAAGTTATCAAAGTTAAGGGAGGTGCGCCCCAAATTCAGTTTACTGTCACCCCAGAAATGTTACCTAATGCTGCTGTAGAAGCGGTGTTAGTCAGACAAGGAAAACCAATAAACCAAGTAGAACCACAAAATTTAGAAAGCTTAGATAAGTTAGCGCGGATTGGTTTTGCACCTTTTAAAGTTAATTTGTCAGATAAATATTTAAAAGTGCAACTTAAGCCAAATCAAACTTCTTTAGAACCTGGGAAAGAAGAAACTTTGCAACTGGAATTAACAGACAACCAAGAAAAACCAACTTCAGGACAATTTACTGTCATGGTGGTTAATGAAGCAGTGTTACAACTTGCTGGTTATCGTCCTCCAAATTTAGTAGATACTGTTTATGCAGAACAACCAATTTCTACCCGGTTTAGTGATAACCGTCCTGATGTGAGATTAACATCTGTAGCTGCAATGTTACCCAAAGGTTGGGGTTATGGTGGTGGTTTATCCAGTGCTTTAGCAAATACTCGTATTCGCGAAGATTTTCAACCTTTAGCTTATTACAATGGTTCTGTAATTACTGATGAAAATGGCCAAGCTACGGTTACATTTAAATTACCAGATGATTTAACAACTTGGCGAGTGATGGTTGTTGCGACGGATGGAAATTTGCGTTTTGGTAATGGTGAAACGACATTTATCACAACAAAGCCATTAATAACTAATGCTATTCTCCCACAATTTGCCCGTCCAGGCGATCGCATTTTTGCAGGTTTATCCGTTACCAACACCACCAACAACACTGGAACTCTGAATATTAATGGTCAAGTTAGCGGTTCTCTCACCTTTGCGGAAAATAACCCTAAAACCACAAATTTACAAACACAAGCAGAGTCAAAAACCCAAGCTTATCGTTTTCCAATGGTTGCGGGAAGTGTGGGAGAAAGTAAAGTTACCTTTGCAACTGAGTTAAATAATATCGCTGATGCTTTTACAGTTCCTTTGGAAATTAAACCGTTAGAAATTACAGAACAAGTTGTAGAAACTGGTATTATTTCCCCCTTTTCTAAGGGGGGACAAAGGGGGGATCAGGTAAAAATTCCTCTGAATATTGATAACAATATTTTGCCAGAAACTGGAGGTTTAGAAATTCAAGTAGCTAGTACCTTAATTCCGGAAATTAAAGCACCAGTAAAACAAGTTTTAGCAGATAATGATTTACCCTTTGCAGAACCAGCAGCGAGTCAATTATTAATTGCTGCAAATTTACAAAATCTCAAACAACAATATAATCAAACATTTGCAGAATTTAATCCCCAAAAACAAGCTAACTTAGCAATATCACAACTGCAAAAACTACAAATTGCTGATGGTGGTTTTGCAGCTTTTCCAGGACAAGAAAAATCTGATCCTTGGGTTTCTGCTTATGCTGCGGAATCTTTAGTAAAAGCTAATCAAGTTTATCCCGGTTTGGTCAATGCTCAAATCTTATCTCGACTGAAAAATTATTTACAGAAAGTTCTCGCTAACCCCGGACAATATGACTTTTGTAAATCCAAACTTTGTCAAGCACAACTGCGACTTAATTCTTTAATTGCTTTATCACAATTAGGCGATCAACGCAATAGTTTTTTATCAGATATTTATCAACAACGTGACGCTTTTGATTTAGTCACACAAATTAAATTAGCGCGATATCTATACCAGTTTCCAGAATGGCAAGATGAAGCGCAAATCATGCGAATTGATTTCCAAAAAAATATCTATGAAACTGGACGTAGTGCAGTTGTGAATTTACCCCGCAGTTGGAGTTGGATGAATTCACCGACAACCACTCAAGCCCAAGCATTACGTTTATTTATTGACCAAAACACACCACCAGAAATCATTGATAAATTATTTCAAAGTCTGCTGAATCTACGTCGAAATGGTACATGGACAACAACTTATAATAACGCCCAAGCCTTAACAGCTTTGGTTGAATATGGTCAACTTCAACCCACACCACCTAATTTGGTCGCTACTGTCAAATTAGCAGGTAAGAAGTTAGGAGAAACCAGATTTAAGGGTTATCAAAATCCTAGCTTACAGGTAAATGTAGCAATGGATAAATTACCCCGTGGTCGTCATGATTTAGTTTTACAAAAATCTGGTCAAGGTAATTTACATTATTTAGCTGCTTACAGTTATCGCTTACAAGGAAATCAACCGGGGAGATTTAACGGTCTACGAGTCACACGAGAAATTAGCAAAGTAAATGAAGAAAAAGTGATTCAAAAAACAGGAATGTATGCTTTTGATAAACCTTTAATTTTAAAACCTGGAGAAGTCTTTGATATTGGTTTAGAAATAATTACAGATCATCCTCTAGATCATCTGGTAATAAAAGACCCATTACCCGCAGGTTTTGAAGCAATAGATCAAAGTTTTCAAACTGCCACACCTGCATTACAAGCAAAAGCTGATAGTTGGCAATTAGGATATAAAACTATCTATAAAGATAGAATTATTTCCTATGCAGATCATCTGGAAGCAGGAGTTTACAGTTTACATTATCTAGTCCGTTCTGTTACTCCAGGAACATTCCTTTGGCCTGGTGCAGAAGTACATCTGCAATATGCACCAGAAGAGTTTGGACGTAGTGCGGATTCGATTTTGATTTTAGACCAGATTAAATAATAACTGGGCTTGAGTATAAGTCGAGATAGCTAAATATTTAAAAAATAAGGCTAAAAACATTGACGATATTTGACTTGATGATTATTTACTGTATTTTGTAACAAACTATCAAGCTTTTTTAGCCTTTATTTTCTGCCTATCTCGAATCAACCTCTAAATTCGTTGAAACCAACCAGACGTGTGTTATTCCCTTGGGTAATAAAATGGTAGCTACCATTAGGATCTACCTGTTGCTGTATTGGAACATAAGCATCTCTGGATGAATTATACTGAACATAATCTCCACCATAATTACCGCTTCCTCCTGGTTGTAGAACATATCTTTGAGATGGTACTGTTGCCCCAAAAGTCGAAAAAGTCTGTGTCCGATCTGTGTCATTTGCCAGAGAAAATCCTCCACTGATTGCAGATGCTTCATGAGAGTTTAACTCCAGCAATAGATGTTCATTAGAACTGTTGAAAAAAGAGGCTGTATTCTTTGAATCAGTTGTTTGTAACATACAGTTTTTGTGCAGGATATTAATTAGTAATTTCTATAAAAAAAAAGCTTGAATTTAACTGGTCTATGGATTGATTTGCTAAATCAATCTTTAGCTAGAGTTCAAAGGATGCTATTTGATTACTGCATATAATCAGCAATGGCACACACAAATTTACGCTCAAGCTAACTATTATTACAATTTTTGGATAATTGTTACATCTTGACAAATTCCGCTACTAAACATTTAAAGTACACTTTTACTATTTTTATAAAAATGTACTGATAAAGAAAAATTAATAACGTACAAAAATCACAATACAAAATTATTATTTTTACCATTCAACAGGAAAAATAGGCACATTCTGTATAAACCGAGGTG
Organism: Anabaena sphaerica FACHB-251; assembly: GCF_014696825.1. Taxonomy (NCBI): domain Bacteria; kingdom Bacillati; phylum Cyanobacteriota; class Cyanophyceae; order Nostocales; family Nostocaceae; genus Anabaena; species Anabaena sphaerica. Next base: position 632,479 of record NZ_JACJQU010000002.1, read on the forward strand.
TTGTTAAAAACAATGTATAAAAACTTTCGCCAAAATGGCACAAATTTTTTTATAAAAAATCAGCAGATGCGTGTTAAGGTTTTAATCTCGTTGTCTTCCCTTAGTGCTTCTGCCCATGCTTGTGGATTATTTACACCCCCAACATCTTGAAGAATTAGTCAAGAGTAGTAGTATAGATTTACACTTAGTGCGACTAAATTTTAGATCGCTTCAAGGTGTCAATGCCTATGACTACCTACTAATTTCAGAACAACTCCCTCGCACTAATACTGGCATGGTAAAAAGTGGTTGGTTGCAGCGTTATAGCCATATTACAGAAGGTGGTTGGTGGTGTTCTGGAAGAGATCCTCTGAATAATTGGCAAATGATGGAATGGGGATGTTTTAAACCCATTCAACCGCGAAAAAATAAAAATGGTAAGTCTATTAAATATGAACATCCCCCCAGCACACCAACACGGGTCTTTTGTCTGCGGGTAACTTTGCAAATTTGGCAGCAAGTCGCGCAACGTTATAACATTCCCATGCCTAAAAATATCATCATTGCTGAAGATGGTGAAGCGGAAGGTTTTTGGCAATGGGTGATGGAATGTAATATCTCAATCATTATTTGTGAAGGTGTGAAAAAAGCAGCCGCTTTGTTAACACAAGGTTATGCGGCGATCGCTATTCCTGGAATTACTAGCGGTTATCGAGTTGTTAAAGATGAATTTGGTAAAGTTACCCGTCGTCAACTCATACCTGACTTAGCAGTCTTTGCTACCAAAAAACGCAGTTTTTATATATGTTTTGATTTTGAAACTCAATCAAATAAAATTGCCGCTATTAATAATGCTATTTCCCAACTTGGTTGTTTATTTCAACAACAAAATTGTCCTGTAAAGGTTGTAGAACTGCCAGGAATAGAAAAAGGCGTTGATGAGTTTATTGTTGCTAAAGGTGCGGCTAATTTTGAAAAGATTTATCGTCAAAGTCTAGATTTAGAAGTTTATCTTGCTCAAACTAAACCCCACACCGAGTTAACAATTCCTCCGGCAATGACTGTTAACCTTGCTTATTTAGGAGAAATACCTTTTCCCTCCTCTGGTTTAGTAGGAGTAAAATCAGCTAAAGGTACAGGTAAAACTACCGGACTGGAAGCGGTTGTTAATCAAGCTAAAAGTCGTAATCAACCAGTTTTATTAATTACCCATCGCATCCTTTTAGGAAAATTTTTATGTGCAAAAATTGGCATTAACTGGGGAATTAGCCATGAGGCTTGGACTATAGAAGAAAAATTACCAATTACTAATTATCAATTACCAATTACTAAATCTTTTGGCTTATGCGTTGATTCTCTTTGGAAACTTAATCCTGAAGATTGGCAAGGTGCAATAGTAATATTAGATGAAGTTGAACAATCTTTATGGCATTTACTTAACAGTAATACTTGTAAAAATAAACGAGTGAAAATTCTCGGCATCTTCCAACAATTAATTACTACTGTTCTTACAACTGGAGGGTTGGTCATTGCCCAGGATGCAGATTTATCAGATGTTTCTCTAGAATATTTACAAGGTTTATCAAAAATTAAAATTACGCCTTGGGTGGTTGTAAATAAGTGGAAACCCCAGCAAGGTTGGGATGTAACTTTTCATGATTCACCTAACCCAACATCATTAATTCATCAATTGGAATTAGATTTAATTGCCAGACGTAAATGTTATGTAACTACAGATAGTCGCACTGGACGTTATAGTTGTGAAACAATTGAACGTTATCTCAAAGAACGTTTGCAGAAATTAAGAAAAGAATTTCCTGATACTTTGGTAGTTAGTAGCCAAACTACTAATACCCCTGGTCATGCAGCAGTTGATTTTATCGCTGCTATTAATCAAAAAATTACAGATTATCATACGGTTTTTGTGACTCCTAGTTTGGGAACAGGAATTAGTATTGATGTCCAACATTTTGACCGTGTTTATGGCATTTTTCAAGGGGTAATTCCTGACTCGGAAGCGCGTCAAGCATTAGCAAGAGTGCGTGATGATGTCCCCCGTGTTGTTTGGTGTGCTAAACGCGGTATTGGTTTAATTGGGAGTGGCAGTACAAATTATCAGTTGTTATCTCATTGGTATCAGGAAAATCAAAAAGAAAATTTAGCTTTGCTTAGTCCTTTACATAAAATAGATGTAGATTTACCTGCGGTTTATGACCCGATTCATTTACGAACTTGGGCTAAGTTATCTGCCAGAGTAAATGCTTCTATTCGTCTTTATCGTCAATCTTTACAAGATGGCTTGATTGATGACGGGCATAAAATTATGATGCGGAGTAATGCCATTCAAAATAACATTATTCGTGATTTGCGCTTGGCTTTCTTTGCAACTGATTCCAGTGAGTCAGAAACCCGCAAAAGGTTAATTATGGAAATTGTCAAAGTGCAGAAAGATTGGGATCAAAGTCGTCAAAAAGCTAAGGATATTAAACGCAAAATTAAGGAAATTAAACAACAAAATCAACTAATGGCAGCGAAGGCTGTAGCTACGGCTAAAGATATTGATTATGTCGAATATGAACAGCTATTAGCTAAACATTCTCTCAGTGAAGAAGAACGTTATCAAATCAATAAATATATCCTTAGAGATAGGTATGGTACTGAAGTAAGTCCTTGGTTAAAATTGCAGGATGATAAAGGATATTATGGACAATTGTTAATTCACTATTATCTGACTCATGAAAGTGAATATTTTCATACTAGAGATCAGCAAGAGTGGCATCAACAATTATCTTGGGGTGAGGGTAAAGTTTTTTTACCAGATATAAAAACTTATACTCTCAAAGTTGAGGCATTGCGAGCATTAGGTATGTTGCAATTTTTGGAAACAGGAAGAGTGTTTAGGGAAAATGATGCTGATTTAATTTGGTTAAAAAATGTCGCTGTTCAAAGCAGTAAACATATTAAACGAGCTTTGGGTATTGATGTTGTCCAAGAGAAAGCATCTGTTTCAGGAATCAAGATCCTTAATAAAGTTTTCAGTTTATTGGGTTTGAAGTTGCAACAGTTAAATAATGTTTATATAATTGATCCACAAACTCTTAATGATGGGAGAAAAAATATATTTGCCGTTTGGCAGCAACGTGATGAATTGCGGTTACATCATTTACATATTGGAGGGAACAGAGAACAGGGAATAGGGAACAGAGTTGAAAGTATTTTTGGATCTGAATTTTATGACCACTCTCTGATCTCATCCAACTGATAAATGTTATATTTTCAATATAGCGATTCTCAATTATTTACCAACACTTTCTGTTCCCTATTTCCTGCCGTCATGAGTCACTTTACAACTCAAATAAGAATACTATATGAATACAGAAGAATTGATCAAACAGGGAATAGATAAGAATTTGCATGGTGATTATGAAGGTGCAATCGCATTTTTTAACCAAGCAATAGAGCTAAATTCTAACTTAGCTGAAGCTTATCATAACCGTGGTCACGCCTTCTTGGAATTGGCAGAATTTGATCAAGCGATCGCAGATTATCAACAAGTAATAAAAATCATCAAAAATCCTCTTCATTTACCTGCAAATATCAAATTTGATCTCGCTAAAGCATTTCATAACCGGGGTTTAGCTTGTTTTCAACGCGGAGATGATCAAGCTGCCATTGCAGATATCAACCAAGCTTTACAATGCTATCCTGATTTTGTCGCAGCTTATAGTAACCGTGGTAATATTCTACACATCCTTGGACAGTACACAGAAGCAATTGCCGATTACAACCAAGCAATACAGCTAAATCCTCACCTGGCAGCAGCTTACCATAACCGAGGTAATAGCCGCTACGCTGTTCAAGACTATCAAGGCGCAGTTACAGATTATAATCAGGCATTAGCAATTAATCCCCAATTTGCCGAAGCTTATTATAACCGTGGTTTGGTCATGTCTCATCTTCAAAACTACGAAAGAGCGATCGCTGATTTTAATCAAGCAATACAACTGCATCCTGATGATGTGCAAGCATACTATCAACGAGGTTTAATTTATAGCAGTTTAGGAAACTATGAAAACGCGATTACAGACTATAACCAAGTGTTACAAATTAATCCTCTCCTCCCTCTAGTTTATGGCTTGCGGGCTAATGCACGTCGCCAACTTAGAGACTATCAAGGTGCAATTGCAGACAGCAATCGACTACTACAACTCAATCCCAATCTAGCAGAAGGATACTGCGATCGCGCAGTTTCTAGTCACTTATTAGGAGACTATCAAGGTGCAATAGAAGATTACAACCGAGCCTTGCAAATTAATCCTAACTTAGCCGCCACCTACTACAGTAGGGGAGATATCCACAAACATCTGGGAAATACTCAAGCCGCTATTGACGATTTCCAAAAATCTGCTAGTCTCTTTGATCAAGAAGGAAATACACTATACTATCAAGAAATTATGAAGTTAATTGCACAATTGAATAAAAGGACATAACGTAAACTGCTACATACCATCAGCCGCAACTTCAAATCACAGCCCAGATCAAGAAATACTAATTGTAAATTTTTCGTAAAACCATGTATTAATCAAATACAGTAAACTACCTTAGTAAAGAAAGTAATAAACTTAATCTTAAGGATCATGAATTTGCCAAAATATTTTCAGTATCCAGGAAAAGTAGTCAGCGTAATTTTACCTGGACTCCTGGTTACATCTCTCTTACCAGGACAGTTGCTGGCACAGTCAGCACCAATGAAAATAAGTCTTGAGTTTCCATCTGGAGATCCTAGAGGTACACCCGCATCCACACTTGGGGGAGGAAGACGGGGAGTTTCATGTCTTACAATTGACAAAGGGAAACCCTCCCTCACTGCCTTAATGCCCAAACGGGATAACAAAAGTCTCACCGCTACCAAGACTCCAGAATTTTATTTTTATGTTCCCAAAACTACAGCCTCTACCGCAGAATTTATACTTAGAGAAGGCGAAGAAGATATTTACGATACCACCTTTAAACTTCCTGGTAAATCAGGAATAGTCAAACTACAAATTCCCCCCACATCTGCCCTCAAAACAGGCTCAACATATAAATGGTACTTAACAATTATTTGTAATCCTGACGACAGAAGCGCCGATGAATATATACACGGCGTAATCGAACGAACTGCCATCACTCCATCCTTAAGCAAGGCTCTTCAACAAGCAACACCTCTAAAACAGGCAAAAATTTATGCCCAATATGCTCTTTGGCCAGAAACCATCACCAAGATTGCTCAATTACGCACCGAAAAGCCAAATGAATGGAAAGAACTTCTCAAATCAGTTGGTCTAGAAGTAATAGCCTCTGAAGAGCTATTTGATTGTTGTCAACCAGACCCAAAACCTTAGTAACGATGAATGCGGACAAGCTGAAACATTTTCTTTGGCAAGGGCGCGGTTTGTGGATTACCACTCCTATCATCACATTAGCAATCATTGTCATCCGTACTGCTGGTTTATTGCAGCCCTGGGAATGGGGGGTTTTTGATCAATATATGCGTTGGCGACCCCAAGAATCCCGTGACAAACGGATTGTTATCGTCGGCATTGATGAAATAGACTTGGATAATCTCAAACAGGCAACCATTACAGATCAAGTTTTAGCGAAGTTACTCAACAAACTAAAAGCTAAACAACCGATAGCCATTGGTCTAGATGTGTATCGTAATTTACCTGTAGAACCAGGTAATCAAGAATTAGTACAGGTCTTTAAATCTACCCCTAATCTGGTAGGTATCGAGAAAGTAGTTGGAAAAAGCAGGTACGAAAAAGTAGCTGCACCCCCGGTACTCAAATCTTTGGGTCAAGTTGGTGCAAATGACCTGATGGTTGATGCAGATAACAAAGTGCGACGCGGCTTAATGTACGTGAACCCTAAAAAGGGAGAAACTGTCTACAGTTTCAGCTTGCATTTAGCTTTGCATTATCTGGAAAAAAAAGGAATTTTCGCCAGCAAAGATTTCCGGTTAGGGAAAGCAAAATTTATTCCATTTCAAAGCAATGATGGTGGCTATGTCCGTGCTGATTCTCGTGGTTACCAGATATTAATTAACTACCGAGGAAAAAACCATTCCTTTGAAACCGTTTCCATGACAGATATTCTGGAAAACAAAGTACCAGCAAATTGGGGGCGCGATCGCATCATCTTGATTGGGTATGTAGGAGAAGGTTTTAAAGACTCATTTTTCACGCCCCACAGCAGCGAACTTCTCACCCTCCCAGCACCTATGACAGGGGTAGAAATTCACGCCCATATCACTAGCCAAATTATTAGTGCTGCCTTAGAAAATCGACCTCTGTTTAAAACTTGGTCAGAACCCGAAGAGTGGCTATGGATACTAATCTGGAGTGGAGTCGGCGCAACCCTGACCTGGCACTTGCGATTTCAAGACCTGCTCGGCTATCAGAGGATAGCCGCTGTCATACTAGCAGGAGGGGCTTTACTGGGTAGCACCTATCTAGCTTTCCTGTGGGGTTGGTGGCTACCAGCAGTCCCACCATTTTTAGCACTCACAGGATCAGTAATAGCTATCACAGCTTATATTGCTCGCTCTGCTGGAGATATCCGCAAGGTATTTGGGCGTTACTTAACAGATGAAGTCGTCGCCACTTTATTAGAAAGCCCAGAAGGCTTAAAACTCGGTGGTGAACGGCGGCAAATTACCATCTTTACCTCCGACTTAAGAGGATTCACCGCCACATCGGAAAGATTACAACCAGAAGAAGTAGTTAAAATTCTCAACTTTTACCTCGAATGTATGGCAGATGAGATTACTAAATATCAGGGAACCATTGATGAATTCATGGGAGATGGTATTTTAGTTCTCTTTGGCGCTCCTACTGCTAGAGAAGACGATGCAGTTAGGGCTGTCGCTTGCGGTGTCGCCATGCAGTTAGCTATGGTCAAAGTTAATAACCAAATGAAAGAGTGGGGCTTACCACCGCTAGAAATGGGTATCGGTATTAATACAGGCGTTGTGGTAGTCGGTAATATTGGCTCCGAAAAACGCACCAAGTATGGCATTGTTGGCAGTCAAGTAAATTTAACTTACCGCATCGAAGGTTACACGACAGGCGGCGAAATTATTATTTCTGAATCAACTTTTAACGAAGTAAAGTCAATAGTAGCAGTTGACCGTCAAATTCAAGTCACACCAAAAGGTGTTCAAGAACCAATTAACGTCTATAAAATAGCTGGTATCACTGGCGAATACAATCTTTTTCTATCTCAACATCACGAAGAATTATGCACTCTTCTTGAACCCATTCCCATTGAATACGCAATTGTAGATGGTAAAGATATCGGTAGTTCATCTTTCAAAGGAATTTTAGTCAGACTTTCAACCTATGAAGCAGAAATTTGTTTGGCTGAAGAAATCCAATCTCCACCATCTTGCCTGACCAATATCAAACTTAATCTATCCACCCAAAATCAACTAGAAGAAACCGGAGCTATGTATGCTAAGGTCTTAGAAAAGCCTGCCCAGATAGGTCATTTTTGCATTCGCTTTACTGTCAAATCTCCAGAAATAATCAATAAATTTAATATTTTAATTGAACAAATTAATGCTCAAAATTCCCAATAATCTCTGACATCGAAATCCAACTACTACATAATAATAGCAAAATGACAAGTTTGATTTTTTTAGGTTCTGGTTCAGCTTTTACGGTTGGTGCCAATAATTTTCAGTCTAATATACTCTTAATGACTGATCAAAACCATAAACTATTAATTGATTGTGGTACAGATATTAGATTTTCTCTCAATGCGGCTGGTTTATCCTATCTTGATATCACCGATATTTATATTAGTCATCTGCATTCTGATCATGTGGGAGGACTTGAATATATTGCCTTTAGTACATTATTTGACCCTAGATGTAAAAAGCCAAATCTTTATTTAAGCAAAGATGTGTCTAGCAATTTGTGGGATAGAACTTTATCGGGTGGACTGAGGTCTCTTGATGGCGATATCGCCACTATAGATACTTTTTTTGAGCAGTATAAAATTGGTCGTCAAGGTTATTTTATTTGGCAAGAAATCCAGTTTAATCTCATCAGAGTTACTCATGTTAATAACGGCTTTTATTTGATGCCAAGCTATGGTTTATTTTTTACATTAGCAGGCGTGAAGATATTTTTATCTACAGATACCCAATTATGTTTCGAGCAAAATAGGGAAATATATGAGCAGGCAGATATAATTTTTCATGATTGTGAAACATCAAGCTATCAAACTCCTGTTCATGCCAATTATGAACAATTATCAACGTTACCAGAAACAATCAAAAATAAAATGTGGCTGTATGGTTATCAACCAGGTTTTTTACCTGATGCCAAAAAAGACGGTTTTTGCGGCTTTGTAGAGTGTAGACAAGTTTTTGAATTTTCATATTCACATAGTCAAGAATTTACGGTGGGGTCTGGGGCTTAGGCTCTCTCCAGTACCCAGTCCCCAGTCAATACTTGTCGGTTAAGCTCAAAAAAGTGAAATCACGTAGGTTGGGTTGTGGAACGTGAACGTTCGCGGAGCAATGGAACGTATCCCTTCGGGACACTACGTGTTCCCAAAGCGTGCTGTAAGCATACACGCAGTGTGCCGAAGGCATAACCCAACATTTACAAGGGTTTGTTGGGTTTCACTTTGTTCAACCCAACCTACTAAAATCCTTAACCGAACAGTATTGAGTCCCCAGTCTCTTTTAGTCATCTAAGAACTCAGAGAAACCTGACTTTTTGTTAATAAATCTAGAGCCACTGTGACTATACAAGCGCAAGCAACAAGAGTAATTAAACCCACAGGAGATAAATTATTCCCTGCGATAGCTAAGAATAAAATAAAACTTCCTGCTCCCAGACGATAAGCACTCAAAATTCTCCCTTTGTGCATTTTATCTAAAACGCAAGTAGTGAAGTTAATTACAGCTAAAATCATTAAACACAGTGCTACCGCACCGCAAAAAAGCCAACGTTCATTTTTTGGTAAAACATTAACTCCACTGTTAGCAATTATATGTTCAACCCCTACCCCTATTGCTGCTAAACCTATAGCCAGCAGGAGGTGAGAATAAAGCCAAGTCAGAAAGATTTTAATTCTACCTGCCTTCATCATTTCTAGTGGTGAAACATCGACGCTATCGAAATATAGCCACCAGAAGCTAAACGCTATACTTACACCTAACACAGCAGTTAACACTGATGAGGTATCCCATTGCTTTCCGGCTACACCCCTGACTACTGCGGCCATTGATTCACCTAAAACAATGATTGTAAATAGTCCCATCCGTTCTGGAACATGAGACATATTTGGTGGGAGCTTAACTGCTAAATCACCTGTACCTAGCGGAGTAATAAATTCGACAATCAAACCTAATGTCCAAAATCCAAAACGCCAGGGAATTGGTACAAACAGCGAAACTAACCAAAATGCCGCACCAATACTAAAACCTCTGATATACCAATTCGTTAAGGGACGGGCTTCTGGTACATGGTGTCCAGCAATCAAGTATTGCAGTATGAGAACACAGCGAGCAGCTATGTATGAAATAGCAAATCCATGAGAAGATGTACTGAGACCATGATGCAAATTTACCGTCAAAGCGATAATAATCGACATTTGCAGTAGAGTTAGCAAGCGATCGCCAAGATCATCAGTATCAAATAATGTAGCATAAAAAGTAGCACCTATCCAACACCACCATATCGGTATAAACAGGGCAACAAAACCAACAAATCCCCCCAGCGAAACATCCTTACTCAGATTGTGAGATAATTCCGCGATCGCAACTACAAATACCAGATCATAGAAAAGTTCGAGCCAAGTCGCACGTCTTTCTTCATGCTCCTCACCAATGCGTAATCTAGGCGGTTGCCACAAACCTTTTTTCATCTGTTCAGGTACTAACAACTACTAACCGAGAACTATTTTAGGAGTTCTAGGAGATTTTTTCTTAAAAAATCTATCTTTCATCACTAGGGCTGGATATTGAGAAAATAGTCAATTGCACCACATAATTGACTCAAAAAGAAGATAATTTAGGCTTGACCTTATATTCTTACCATAACTCATATTTTTACATTTATTTAATTTAATGTTAAAAAAATGACACAATATTTGACACCAGTTGCTGTATCATCTTTAATAGAACCGGCATAAACTACATGAGAAATAAAAATTCACATGAATTATATTCATACCTTCAAACAATGCTGGCTTAATTTTCTCGTCTCTAACTGAAGACATAATATTGAATTTCAGTTTGACATGAAGAGTTTTGACGCGCAAAAAAGTTGGAGACGGTTTTCTCGATTAATGCAACAGTGAATTATGATTCAGTCCTCTAATTAAGAAAAATATGGGGCTGAAAAACGAGTATTTAGCAGCAGAATAAGCAGACACTCAAATAATATTTTCAAGTAATTTCTGTGACCTTGGAGGCATTTTTATCATGACTTTACAGAATGCATACATTATTGGTGCTGAAAATTTTCAAGCGTGGAGTGAGGGTTATGAAGCATCAGGTTACTTAAAAGTTTTACCTCATCCTGAAGAGAAAGTAATTTTCAAAGATCCTCTGAAACAGTGGCAACTAGATCATCAAAATGGTGCCTATAAATCAGAAGGTCAAGGAGGCGTTTATTATTCTAGTTGGGGACCTGATCAAGAATTAGAAGTCACCTTAGATATGCAGTATCTAAGCGAGATTGAGATTGATGGATTTGGTATCATACGAGCAGGTGATGGTTTCATTCCCTGGTTAAATGACGAGCAAACAGCTTATGAATTTCTGAGGGCTTACAATGGTTTAATACCAGGACCATTGCTAGTTGCAGATCCTGGCGACACACTCAAAATTACCCTCATAAATAATTTACAACCAGGCTCATCTGCTCCATCTGCGCCCGAACAACCAACCAACCTACATACACATGGACTACACGTCTCACCATTAGGAGCAGGAGATAACGTTCTTGTTAGCGTTGACTCTGGAGATACTAGAGAAATATCAATCAAATTACCCGATAATCACTCTCTTGGATATGACTGGTATCATCCCCACCTACACGGAGTGACTAGTGAACAAGTAGCTTCCGGTTTAGGTGGACTGATAGCAATTAACCCTCCACACGACCTACCAGATTTAGACAAATTTGATATCACAAAAGAGCCAATCTATACCCTGTCTCTTAATACCTTTGGAATACAGCAACAACTAAGAAATGCCAGCGATGATGATCCTTTAAATCAGAGTCCAGACGGAATAAAAGTTCCAGCTGGTACACCCTTGCAACTAACAAATGGGGCTTATGAACTTTCTGATGCAGTGTTTGGAGGTTACAACGCTAAACCTGTATTTTATGATCCAGAAAACCCAACTGGAAATCCTGCTGCTAATACATTTGAATATGGTGGAGGAGCTTTATTAGAACCAGTAGAAAACGTCATTCACACCGTGAATGGACAATACAACCCAACATTAGAGGTTGAAACTGGCAAATGGAGTCTCTTCAACTTCGCCAACATGAGTATCAACTCATTTCACCTCGTACAGTTGGTACATGAAGATGAAAATGGTCATCTTACCCCTGAACAAGTTACCTTGGTCGCTATTGATGGTAACGCCAGCGGTATCGTAGAAAGTTCCAGAAGAGAAATAACTGAGTTTCCAGTTCTCAGTCCAGGTGCTAGAGTCGCCATCCAACACGCCTTTACTAAGCCTGGTAAATACTACTTTCTTTCCAACGGGACAGAAGAAATTCTCAATGAAGAAGATGTCTCCGTTTTAATTGGTGATGGGAAAGGTTTCAATGATGGACACCTAATTTGGGGATCGCAGGTTTTAGCCACTGTGGAAGTCACAGGTGATCCAATAGAAGTTTTACCGCCGTTCCCTGAAGTCTATGACATTTTAGAAGAAGAAAGCCAAGAGATTAATGAAATCATAGAAGCAGCTAAAAACGGTGATGTAAATCGGGTGAGGACTTTTAGATGGGATGCAAATATAGGTGGTGCGCTCCTGGCTGGCAATTTTCCTCGTGATACCCAAGTAAAAACCTTTGAAGGCACATATACCATCAACGGGGAATATTTTTCCACAAAGCCCGGTGAAAGTATGCCCCCATTGGCAATGCCCATGCTGGGAACAAAGGAAATTTGGAATATTATCAATAGATCAGGATTGCCAAATGCTGATTTTGATGGCAAGACCATACCAGGTACTGATATTCCCCTACCCAATATTCCGTTATCAGAATGGCATCCATTCCACATCCATCAAAATGACTTTGCCGTTTTATCAATTAATGGATTTGATGTAGAAGATATTGATCAAACCTACCTAGCCGGTGTCTTAGGTGACACCGTGACCCTACCACCAGCTTATGTAGACGGAACCGCTACCCCAGAAAATCCCTACGGTATCCGAGCAAATCCGGCCAATCCCGATGACTTAGCCAAACTGAAGGCATCAGAAGTCAAAATCGTCATGAGTTTTGAGGATTTTCCTGGCAGCTATGTCAATCATTGTCACATTCTGTTCCATGAAGATGCAGGCATGATGGCAGTTCTCAGAGTTATTCTCAACACAGAAGATACTTGGTTAGGTCTGGGGGTTGATGAGGATGCTAAAGGACAAATAGAGTTGTTTAGAGCCAGCAACTATGAAGAAGGCATCAATCTCAACCCCTATGGTAAAAACTTCAAAGCAGGAATTGATCTGGCGATCGCTGATGTCAATTACAAAACCCTTGATACAGATGAAAACAAGAACGTTACTGATAACGTTACTGACATCATCACCATCCAGCGATCTGTACAAAATGCTAATGATAAATTCACCGTTAAAGTATTTGATGGTGAATCACTAATTCACAAGCAAGAAGCAGGGGCAGACGAAATTACAGATGCAGAAAACGCCGCCCTCTTAATTACAGAATTCAATCCTTTCCAAAATATCACTGCATCCAAAGACCAAATTGCCTCAGTCGCATCCGGTGACATTAATGGTGACGGCTTTGCAGATGTCGTCGTGGGTTTAGGTGGTGGTATCGCGCCCATAATTGAGATTTACAGCGGTAAAGATTTTCAGCTGATGAGCCGCATTAGCGCCTTTCATCACGAAGACTTCAAGGGTAAAATCAACCTGGCAGTTGGTGATATCAACGGTGATAACTATGACGACATCATTGTCGGACAGGGCCGTGGTGGACGCGGCTTAGTGGAAGTCTATGACGGGATCTTAATTCAGGAAAAAGGCAGTTTAGTTGGCAAAGACACCGCCCATGACACAGCACTGCTATCTCAATCTTTCCAAGCCTACGGTCCTAACTACACTGGTGAGGTAGATGTCACATCTGGTTATGTTCTCCAAAGACCAGATGAGCCAAATAACTTCCCTGTTCAAACCAATAATGCCAACCTGACTACAATTGCTAAGGGTAATAAACCTGATGGTTATGAACAGATTCAGGTATTCACCTATATGGGTGGAAGTCATGGTGAAGATCATGAAAGTAGCTCTGATGAAGAAGAACTGCGTCTTGATGTCTCATTAACCTCCGCTGGTAACACTCAAGAAATTCTGGGAACTTTTGCTGACCTTCCCGACTTACCCAAGGGTGAACCAGTTCTGTTTACCCGGAGAAAAAATGGTGAGTATGAAATTATTCACCTGGGAGCAGAAAATAAACCTGAATCAGATACTTTTGCTACAGCCAGTTTCCAGTCAATTCCTCAAGTAACCAGGATCAATGACAAGGATATTTTCACCCTCAAAGGTGGCAGCAACGGCAAAGTCAAATTAAAAGTCTCCATGGAAGAACGCAGTTCCATTTCAGTCAATGAAATGGCGGTATTTTTTGTTGATGGTGATGATGGCAATATTAACGGTATAGCTCCGGGGGCATCTGGTTACACTGAAGCAGCTTTAGCACGTGCCAAAGTCATTTTCTCAACTATTGCCAATTTGCCCACAGGCTTTAATAACACTGATGTGTCCAGCCTTATAGAATTTGATTCTGGTGAGAGAGTAAGATTCTTGTTGGTTAACAACAGCACTTTAGACGCTGTATCATCTGGATTCACCTCTAAAACAGAAGTGTTCTTTTCCGAAACATACCAAGAAATTGACGCTTTAACTGGGGGCGAATTTTCCCTGAAGTGGAAGGATAAATCGGGCAACAGCAACTTTAAAGTCAAAATTAAAGCCACCAGCGAAACCTCATTTCAGGGTACGAGTCTGCAAGGTGGCTTTGCCGGAGAAATTCTTGATTTTAGATCGGCTACCACTAATGTCCAGGCAGAGTTTAAAGTTTACAGAGAAGCAGCATTTAACAACTTTGTCGGTTTTTATCCCATCTTAGATGCAGAAGGGAAAATCGACATCAACAATGATGGTCAAGCCGATTTTGCCCCCGGTGATGCAGGTTATCTCCAAGCCGCTGTTAACTTATACCTGCGAGATATCCGTCTAACTGTCAGCAACCAAGGGCAAGCAACCTATCAAGGAACCTTCGCTAAAGGTTCAATCTTTGCACCATTTATTATTGCTAATGGCACACCAGAGGCAGTTTTAGGCAATTCTACCAACATTCCCGCAGTTTACTTCCCATTCTTAGGAGCTAACCCCGGTCAGGCGGATCATATTCGTCTACTAGGCAATAACATCTTCGGCTTTGAAGATTTACCAAATGGTCAAAGTGACAGAGATTACAATGATGTCATTGTGCAAATCAATGTCAATGTGAGTTAAAAGCCTGTTTTAATTTAGGAGGGGTTAACGTCAGTTTCCCCTCCTAAATTCTGAGTTCTTCAGTATGTACTTAGGGTAGATAAAACTTTAAAGTATAAAAATTGTTTTTAATACGTGGTGTGAGATTAAGCAAATGTTGGCATTAATAAAATTACTCGCCAGTCCAATGGTAATCGTGGGGGCGATCGCTACTTCAACATTAATAAGTAGTATTGCTTCTGCTCAGGTAGTATTGACAGATAATTCATCAATATCGGAATCAACTACCCCAACCAGTTCAATTGATCATCTGCTAGATAATTCCTCTACTGTTACCCCTAATCCAGATCAAAATAACAGTAGCGCCGATGAAAGTATGGCACAGATTAATAGTGTCGCTCAGTTTTCTGATGTCCAACCCACAGACTGGGCTTTTCAAGCTTTACAATCCCTCGTTGAACGCTATGGCTGTATTGCGGGTTATCCCAATGGCACATTCCGAGGTAATCGTGCTATTACTCGTTATGAATTGGCCGCAGGCTTAAATGCTTGTTTAAATCGCATCAATGAATTAATATCCACAGCGACAAAGAATATTGTCTCTCAACCAGATTTGGTTTCTTTGCAGCGGTTAGAAAAAGATTTCTCCGCTGAACTAGCAACTCTCCGTGGTCGTGTTGATACATTAGAGGCTAAAACCACCGAAATAAGGGAAAATCAGTTTTCTACCACCACTAAATTACTTGGTAATTTAAGAGTTCAAACTAATACCTATTTTTCCGGTGACGGTAATCCTCAAGCGAATATGCAATACAGCCTCTTCCTGGGGTTGCTGACTAGCTTCACTGGGAAAGATCTGTTGCTAACCGCGCTAGGCTCTACCAGCAGTGAATTTCCTAATCTTGCCAGCACCAACAATGGCAGAGAAGTTGGTTCTACTAGAGAAGGTTCCAGCGATGCCACTGGATCTGGCGATAGTGGCGGCAGTTTCAGAATACTAGGTTTAGAATATCAATTTCCCATCGGTGAAAATCTAGTTATAGATGTCGTTGCTGCCAATCGCTATCGTTTTAGTCCGGTTTTACTTTCTCGATTTGCACCTTATTATAGTATTGGTCGTGGTCCAGCCAGTGCTTTTGCTGAAGCACCTCCCATTTATCTTGTAGGGGCTGGTACAGGTATTTCAGCCAGTTATAAAATTGTAGACTCTACTGTACTAACTTTGACTTATTTATCACCTCTTGGCAACGATTCCAACGCCGGAGGTTTATTTAACGGAGATTATATTGCTTCTGGACAAATTAACTATAATCCCAATCCTGGACTTTTCTTGCAATTTTTATATCAGCACGGTTATTTTAACCCTGGTAATTTTGGCTTTAATAGCGGTCAAAGTTTTAGAGGTAATGGTTTTGTCGGTACTGCCTTAGCAAATCGTTTTGATGATGCTGGTGTTTTATTTGCTGATGATTCTGCCGTTAGTACCAATGCTTATCAGGTTGGTGGCTACTTCGCCATCACTCCCAAAGTGCTAATTGGTGGTTGGGCTAACTTAATCCAAGCTAGGCTACTCGGTAAAGGAGATGCTGATATCTGGACTTATTCGGTTCAGGCAGCTTTTCCCGATTTGTTTAAACAAGGGAATCAGGGGGGTTTAATCGTTGGTATGGAACCTACCCTCACAGATGTCAGAACTAAACTACCTTACTCGCAATTCAAAAAGGATACATCATTACACATTGAAGCATATTACAGGCATCAGCTTACAGACAATATCTCAATTACTCCTTCTGTTACCTGGATTACAGCGCCTAATCAAGACGCTGACAATGAAGACATTGTTATTGGTGGGGTGAGAACAACCTTCAGTTTTTAGCTAATCAAGCAATATCAACCAAATTACAGCAGGAGTCAGGAGTAAAACTAGCTTTGTGTATAGTTTTCAATTTAGATTCTGTACCTCATTGATCTGCAATCTGCTGTATAGGTAAAAAGTGCCAATACTAATCTGAGCCTTTTTAGCAATCTGCAAGTTTTCTGAAAACAATCTTAATTAGACATCTCCAGAAATGAAATATGCGTATCCTAGAACCCTTGTAGAGACGTTCCATGGGTAGGGATTCTCGGCTCTACATTATCTTACATCTTGCACCAAGCCCAGGTGATTAGAAAGATACTGCTATACAAACTAAGTCCGTCTGCACGGACTCACGGAAAATCAAGGGTTTGAAACCCACGCCGGGGGGTTTTGTATGTATAGCCGTGACTTCCAGTCGCCTGGTGCAAGATGTGAGTTATTTTCCGGAGATGTCTATTGAGTCCTAACTTAATTTAGTCCCAAGTTTAATGGATAATAATTAACTAATACTTACGCAGCATTGACATTAAATCCCAAATATGTGTATTGGGTTTAGGTATTCAAACTTGAGTTTTTGAATATGTAAAAAGTTATTAAAATCCCAGTCAGGGAAAATGGGTTCATGCCATTGTATGGGAGGAAATATAAATATTGAGGCAATGCAATTATAATATTGCTAGTTTATGTTGTATATTGGCTAGAGGTTAGTAGCACCTGAGTTGAAAATAAAATTAAAATCCAGAAGTAGAAATCTTGATGGGGGGCTAAAAAATCTTGATTTCTGACTACGGAAGGCTAATTTTAACTTTCTACGGTTACATAGTTGATAGCTACCAAGATAATGAGGGAAAAATCAAGCTATGAAGTATGAAAATGCAGTTTTAGATGATTTAGAACTTCAAGAAAGTTTAAAACAGATAAATCCCAAATTTGGTGATTTTGTCACGCGAGTAGCAGGTGAAGCTTGGGGACTACCATTAATTGACCAAAAAACCAAAGCCCTGATCACAATTGCTGTTGATGTAGTCAACCAAGGACAAGCAGGACCAGGAAGCCCCTTTGGCGCTCACGTCAGTATGGCTCTCAAACAGGGAGCAACTACTGAAGAAATCGAAGAATTATTATTGTTCCTTTGTGCTTACGCAGGGTTCAATAAAGTCGCAGGTTGTTTTGGCGCTCTAAACGAAATACTGGGAAAATAATCTCCAGCCTGATTCCGGAATCCACTACTCTCGATTTGTAGTTGAGGAAAGTGAAATTACTGAGGTACGGAAATACGGAGATTTGAGGAAAAATCAACTTCTGTTTTGCCATAATAATAAGTTGTCTGCAACTGTAGGCGTTAATATAGCAATCACAAATATTGACCTCAAGAAACAGACACACCAACTTATTGTAAGTTTGAGACAAGTGTGTTAAACAAGTTGAACCTTGTCGCTGAATAATCTTCTTCAAAACTTCTACATCTATCTAGATAGTAGGAAATAAACCTGTGGAAAGATAGGCGATCGCTTGATTTAAAAACCTTGATTGTTCTCAGGTTTGAGCCTTTATTTTCATCAAAGTAACATCAACCAAAATTAAGTCATGGTGGAAAAAGGACAGCAATAATGCTTTCAGTAATTAATAACGCAATCAAAACTGATTATTCAGCACGGGATCAAAAAGGAAAAGTAGCCTTTTATGTACTGCTGTGGAAAAGACAAGGAATCTCTCTAGAAATTTTTGACGACTATTGGAGAGACGTACACGGACCAGTTTGTGCTAGATTACCAGGGCAGTATCAATACTGGCAATTTCATGTAGCTCATAACCAAGGTGGCTTTTGTCCAGAGATTCCCGGCTTAGACTACACCTGGGACTCAGAAGATAACTTCGATGGCATCGCAGAGTTAACATTTGCAAGTGTTGCAGATCGTCAGACATGGTTTACGGCTTCCGCCATTCTGATGGATGATGAACACAACTTATTCCGTAAAGCCATCGGTTACAACAGCAGTCCCGGTAATTCTATTACATACATAGATAGAATCTCCATCGGTGATCCCAACGGTGAAACTGGCGCAATCAAATTTCACGTCATGGTGAAAAAAGCCAATGGCGCAAGTACAGAAGCTTTTCGTCGTTATTTAACAGAAACTTTTGCTCCCTTAGTTAGCAGTAGTGATTCCGTCCTCAAATTCCGACTACATTTATTTGAAGAAGTAGATAATTCTCGACCAGATGCAGCAGGAGTTGGTCATTATGAACCAGCAGAAAAGCAATATCATGCAGCTTATGAAATTGCCTTTGCTAATCATCTAGAAAGAGAAAAGTTTTTTGCATCTTCCGAATATTTAGCAGCAGTAAAAGACGCAGCTAAATATATTAAACAAATCCAACCATTTCCCGAAAGAACAGCTTATACATTTGTTTACGATGGTCAGATGACACTCGCTGGTAAACGGAGTTCCTCAGTAGCAGAACTGATCACAGAAATTGGCGCAGTTAATCAACTTCAAGAAGATATAGAATCTCTCATGCTAAATCAAACTCTTTACAATCAACAAACCAACGGATTTTCCTCTTCCCAAAACGGACAAAGCCAGCCAAAAGCAACGAGAAAGAGAACTAATTATTATGCTGGTTTATCCGCTGATTATTCTCGCCCCGGTTTAGTTACTCCTTACGTAGCGAAAAAACTGATCGAGGATGCAGAAAGAATTGTGGCCATGAAAGAACCAAAACTCCCAGAAATTGGTCCTTACTATACCCTGGCACAAATTGAACAAGAAAACAGAGATTGGTGGCCTACCCATTGCGAAGCCTTAAGACAAGGAAGAGGCGATATTTTAACTGGAGAATATCGTGATGATCTAGTTTATTTTTGTCAGGATGGACCATACCAAGGCTTAGAACAACAAAAAGAAAGAGAAAAACATTGGTGGGCTTTAATTGCTCAACCAGGAGTGACAATGTGCTGGCCTATTGTCATGTTTTTTGGTGAACATACATACTTTGAATGGAAGTGTGTGGATGATGAAACCAACGAAACTCTCGCCAAAGGAAATGTAACTTGGGTGCGTCGTGGTCATCGTGGTGCTTGCTATTTGAAGACTGAACAACTAACTTTCTATCGTGATGTTTTTGCGGCTCAGGAATTATTGACCTTGATCACCACCGCTTAATAATGGAACAGGAGCGAGTGTACAAAAACGCGGTTCTGGATGACCCTGAACTTCAAAAGGGTCTAAAACAAATTAATCCCAAGTTTGGTGATTTTGTCATTCGGGTAGCAGGTGAAGCTTGGGGTTTGCCGTTAATTGACCAAAAAACTAAGGCTCTGATTACCATCGCTATTGATGTTGTTAATCAGGATCATAGAGGTCCTGGCAACCCCTTCGCTGCCCATGTCAATATGGCTCTCCAGCAAGGCGCAACCCGCGCAGAAATTGAAGAACTGCTGTTGTTCCTCTGTGTTTATGCGGGATTTAATAAAGTCGCGGCTTGCTTTGCTACCCTGAATTTGATTTTTGATCATGCCAATAGCACACCAAGGATAGCAGAAATGCTGACAACGAATCAAAAGGCAACCACAGCCGATTATTCAGCACGGGATCAAAAAGGAAAAGTCGCTTTTTATGTACTCCTGTGGAAAAGACCAGGAATCGCAGAAGAGCTTTTTGATAAATATTGGAAAAACGTACACGGACCCGTTTGTGCCAGATTACCTGGACAATATCAATATTGGCAATTTCGGGTAAATCACAACCAAGGTGGGTTTTGTCCGCAGATTCCCGGCTTAGACTACACAACTGACTCAGAAGATAACTTTGATAGCATTGCTGAGTTAACATTTGCAAGTGTTGCAGACCGTCAGACATGGTTTACAGCCTCTGCTATTTTGATGGATGATGAGCATAACTTGTTCCGTAAAGCCATCGGTTATGTGAGCAGTCCTGGGAATTCTATTACTTATGTAGATAAAATCCCTACCGGTGATCCCAACGGCGAAACCGGCGCAATCAAATTTCACGTCATGGTGAAAAAAGCCAATGGCGCAAGTATAGAAGCTTTTCGTAGTTATTTAACCGAAACTTTTGCCCCCCTAGTTAGCAGTAGTGATTCCGTCCTCAAATTCCGACTACATTTATTTGAAGAAGTAGATAATTCTCGTCCAGATGCCGCAGGAGTGAGTCATTATGAACCAGCAGAAAAGCAATATCAAGCAGCTTATGAAATTGCCTTTGCTAATCATCTAGAAAGAGAAAAGTTTTTTGCATCTTCTGAATATTTAGCAGCCATAAAAGACGCAGCTAAATACATTAAACAGATCAAACCCTTTCCCGAAAAAACAACTTATACTTTTGTTTACGATGGTCAGATTACCCTTGCTGGTCAACGTAGTGCCAAAGTAGCAGAATTGATTAATAAAATTGGTGCTACCAATCAAATCCAAAATGACATTGTGGCGTTGATGGTTGGTAGTCAAACTCATGAAAAAGGTTTAATACACAATGGTCAAACTGAGCTAAAAAATAGCGCCTTAACTACTTCTGGTTTAGGTCATTTGTTGCAAGGCGTTCAACACGTCGGTGTTACAGTTCATGACATGAACCAATCCCTCGAATTTTACACAGAAGTCTTGGGAGGAAAATTAGTTGTTGGTGAAAATGAGTTAGTCGGTGATGTCATTCAAAATACTCTTTTTCAACAAGAAGAATTGGATGCGATCGCTAAAGGTATTGATCCGCAAACCCTGCCTATTCCCCATCTCAGAAGTGCCAAAGAAGACGCATTAGATGTCAAGTTTATTTCCTTTGGTAACACAGCTGTAGAACTAATTTACTTTCGCGAAGCGGGTAAACCTAACGCTCCTTATGCTTCAGTTCCTAATAGTGCTTCCCAAATTGGCAAAGTCAATGCCATGCACATTTCTTTCAACGTTAAAGAAGGCGTTGATTTGAATGTTTTTGCCAATATGTTAGAAGCAGAATGTCACAAGCGGGGAATGACAAACGTCGTTTGTAACCGAGTTGTTAACGTCAAATCCGAAGCTGAAAGAAGAGCAGTTGCCCTCAGATATAATTCTTTTAAATTTTGGAATGAACCAGAAGATTTAGCTGCCGGAGAACCAGAAATAGATTGGAGTCACGATCCAATGGAAGGTTGGTCTTTGTTCTACTGCAAAGGACCAAATGGGGAACAATTGGAATTTAACCAAGTTACCCGTAAAGTTAAAACCAGCTTCCAACAAGGAATGCAGGAATATAACCAGGCCAACGGCACTACATTCACCTTTCCAGAAGCAATAGTTACCAACTTCAATCACACAGGAAACGGAAAACATCCTCAAATTGCCCAGACGCAAAATCACAACTCTGGCAATTTAAAAGCAACCAATAATGGAACTATCTCCATGTCCAAAAAATTCCCCGGAACCAATACAGACTTAGTAAAAAGATTATTCTCCAGAGGAGAAGCTTTTGATTCCGAAGGTTTCATTACTTTCTTTACCGACACACCAGTTTATCAATTTGGTAACTTTGATGTCTGTTTAGATAAAGAAGCCATTAAAAAATCAGCCGATGCTTTCTTCAGTCAAATTGATGCGGTGTATCACGAAATCAAAATGATCTGGGAAGTCGGAAATGTCGTCTTCGTAGAAATGGATGTCCTCTATTGGCGTAAAGATGGCTCAGTTATATCACTTCC
Source organism: Anabaena sphaerica FACHB-251 (assembly GCF_014696825.1). Classification (NCBI taxonomy): domain Bacteria; kingdom Bacillati; phylum Cyanobacteriota; class Cyanophyceae; order Nostocales; family Nostocaceae; genus Anabaena; species Anabaena sphaerica. The sequence goes on from NZ_JACJQU010000002.1 coordinate 654,774, forward strand.
TTGCAGTGACATCTTCCGAGTCCAAGGGGATAAATTCAGCGAATTGCGGATTTTCATGGATGTAAATCCTGTATTTAACCCCAAAATTTTCGTGCCTCAATCTGCTTCTGTGTTGACAGTTAGCAAAGGACAAAAAATGCTTCCTCCCGACACCATGAGGAGACATTTTGCCGAACATCCTGAAGGTAAAGAAAGAGTATCCCAAGGATTTGTTCCCAAATGGTCAATTGCTGGACCAAAATGGCCTATCGGTGCTGAAAATACCCCCGCTTCCTCAGCACAGTTAACAGTAGTTGGTGAACTATCAGCAGCAATCATGGCTGAAGATTGGGAAAAAGTCAAAACTTACCTGACAGATGACCTATTTTATAAAGTTGGTTCAGGTGAGCCAATGTATGGACCAAACGCAGTTGTAGACTTCTTTAAACACACCTTTAAAACTACAGCTAAGTTTTATGGTCATGATGCCCGAAAAATTTGGATAGAACCAGACATCATCACCATTGAAATGGATGCTAAATATGAAATGGTAGGCAGCAAGAAACACGTGGTAGTAGCTTGTTGCGATATCTATCGGATGCGCGGCAATAAGGTAAGTGAATGGCGGGTTTATGCAGATATGACCCCGTGGCAAAACTGAACTGAAATAATTTAGTTAGGAGAATAGTTATGTCACATAAAGTAATCGACCTGTTACACGCAGCTTTTGATAAACCCAATCTACAACAGCAACTGCATTCTGCTGACACAGCTGAACAGTTTGTGAAGATTGCTAGGGAAAATGGCTATGAATTAAGCAAAGAAGAATTGGCTTCAGCACTTGGTAAAGTTCATATAGTTTTTGGCCAAGTTGTGCAGTCAATGATGGGTGAGTTGATGGCACAAGGATCACCTGATCATGCCGAAACAGAAAGCATTTCTGGAACTAATACAGACTTAGTAAAACGCCTGTTTTCCAGAGGAGAAGCTTTTGATTCCGCAGGTTTCATTACTTTCTTTACCGACACACCAGTTTATCAATTTGGTAACTTTGATGTCTGTTTAGATAAAGAATCGATCAAAAAATCAGCCGATGCTTTCTTTAGTCAAATTGATGCGGTGTATCACGAGATCAAAATGATCTGGGAAGAAGGAGATGCGGTATTCGTAGAAATGGATGTGACATACTGGCGCAAAGATGGTTCAGTTGTTTCACTTCCTTGTTTTGATATCTTCCGAGTTGAAGGGGATAAATTCAGTGAACTGCGGATTTTCATGGATGTAAATCCTGTATTTGATCCCTCAATTCCCGTTCCTGAATCCGCGTCTGTGCTGACAGTCAGCAAAGGACAGCAAATGCTTCCTCCCGGCACAATGAGAAGACATTTTGCCGAACATCCTGAAGGTAAACAAAGAGTAGCCCAAGGATTTATTCCTAAATGGTCAATTGCTGGTCCCAAATGGTCTATAGAGGGTAATACGGAAATGCCATCAGCACAATTAGCAGTAGTTGGTGAACTATCAGCAGCAATCATGGCTGAAGATTGGGAAAAAGTCAAAACTTACCTGACAGATGATCTATTTTATAAAGTTGGTTCAGGTGCGCCAATGTATGGACCAAACGCAGTTGTAGACTTCTTTAAACACACCTTTAAAACTACAGCTAAGTTTTATGGTCATGATGCTCGGAAAATTTGGATAGAACCAGACATCATCACCATTGAAATGGATGCTAAATATGAAATGGTAGGCAGCAAGAAACACGTGACAGTAGCCTGTTGCGATATCTATCGGATGCGGGGCAATAAGGTCAGTGAATGGCGAGTTTATGCAGATATGTCTCCTTGGAATGAAGCGGGTGATAAAACTGTAACCCTTGAGCCGAACAAGGATGTAACTACAGTGATGGTTGTCTTTTCAGTAGATCCATCACAACAACAGCATCTGCTGGATAATATCATGACTTATGGTGGCTCACAGGTGAAGTATCAGCCTGGTTTCATTTCATCTACCCTACACCGGAGTCTAGATGGAATGCGGGTTATTAACTATACACAATGGAAAACGCGTGAAGACTACGAGAATTTTGCCAGGAATTCTCTAGGAAAAGCACCTGAGATATTCAAAACCGTTCCACCAGATATTCACATTTATGAAATTGTGGAACAGACTGTATAAGAGGAATCAAAGATTACTATTCTCTGACTTCACATCACTCAACTAGGAAAATCGGAGTTGCTAAATCATGGGATGATTTTGCCCAATGGTGAACAAATTTTAAACTGATGCGATCGCCAATTCATTCCCCATTTATGCAACCCCGAAAAAACTTCTTGGTAATAGTTAAAATTTGAACATTGGTCGTGTGGTTGCAATTACTCTAGTTGAATGACAAACAAGGTATTAATTGTGCATTATCGGAAAAACTTAGTCGTAAAGATGCTGGAGTTTGAGTAAATCTAGATAAACTTTCCTAGATTCATCCTCAGTTGAGATGGGACTGCAAAAATCATTTAGGTAGATTCTATTACTACCAGTAATAAGCAAGGATTTAAGAAAATATGGCAACTGAGTCAAAAGGTAAAATCGGCGTACTCATCGAAGAACATTTCGACGGCACAGAATTCCGCCGTTTTAATGAATATTTTCCTGAACAGGGTTATGAAGTAGAGTACATTTCTCATCTGTGGGGTAATAAAGAATTACACTTTGGTTCCAATCCCGAAAATGATCAAGTAGAATATCATGTCACTGTCAGCACAGAAGTTAAAGATATAGAACCCAGTGACTATAAAGGCATTATTTGTATCGGAGCCTATGCAATGGATAGGTTAAGATATCAAGTCAATGTTAAAAAAGGTGAAAAAAATCAAGCTCCCGCAGTTGTTTTTCTCCGAAAAGCTGCAAATACAGACAATGTAAAATTAGGTACTATTTGCCATAGTTTGTGGCTATTCTGTGCAGACCCAGACTTAATTAAAGGCAAAAAAGTAACCTGCGCTCATAACATTATCTGTGATGTCGAAAATGCCGGGGCAGACGTTATCTATGAAGGTGATGTCACTACTGATTTAGTCATTGATGGTAATCTGATTACAGGCAAGCATCCAGGAATGGTAGACCAATTCATGGAAACTTTTGTCAAAGAAATAGAGAAAAATTAGTAATTGCCATACATCCTTTCCTTAGGAAATTAGAGTCAATCAATTCTTACCAAAACGAGGAAATATTATGACCACAAAGGTAGATTTTACCTTTTCTGATCTCATCGCTGGATACGTTACTGAATATGACGGTAATAGCGATACCTTTGGACTGAAAACTTCTGATGGCAGAGAGTTTCAAGTTAAAATCAGCCCTATGGCCTATGCTAAGTTAATTCAAAACTTTGACGAAGGCTATCCTGATGCAACTGCCAGCATGAGAGCCATGCTATTACCCGGAAGGTATTTATTTACCTATGGGGTATTTTATCCAGATAAAGATATCTTCGATGCGAAACAGATAGTTTTTGCCGGTCGTCAGAAAAACGATTACGTTTTCGAGAAACAAGACTGGTGGGTAAAACAGGTCAATGCTTTAGGTAAATTTTACCTCAAAGCCCAATTTGGCGAAGGTGAATACGACTACCGCAACTATCGCACTACTCTCAATTTGAGTGGTATACAGTCAAGCATCAATTTCCGCCAAGAAACCGATACTGTTTCCCGTCTAGTCTATGGTTTTGCTACTGCATTCTTGATGACTGGTAATGATAGCTTCCTCAAAGCCGCTGAAAGAGGTACTGAGTACCTGCGGGAACACATGAGGTTTGTAGACTTAGACGAAGGAATTGTCTACTGGTATCACGGGATCGACGTTCAGGGAGAAAAAGAAGATAAAATCTTTGCTTCCGAATTTGGGGATGATTATTACGCTATCCCGGCTTATGAACAAATTTATGCCCTAGCAGGTCCCATCCAAACCTATCGTTGTACTGGTGATCCCCGAATTATGGATGACACCGAAAAAACAATTAAGCTTTTTAACGAGTTTTTCCTCGATAAAGGCGAACATGGCGGATATTTCTCCCACATCGATCCCTTAACTTTAGATCCCCTGAGCGAGTCATTGGGACATAATAAGGGAACAAAAAACTGGAACTCCGTCGGTGATCATGCCCCAGCTTACCTGATTAACCTCTGGTTAGCTACAGGTAAACAAGAATATGCAGATATGTTGGAGTATACCTTCGACACCATCGAAAAACGTTTCCCTGATTACGAAAATAGTCCATTTGTACAAGAACGGTTTTTCCAAGACTGGTCTCATGATACAACTTGGGCTTGGCAGCAAAATCGCGCTGTAGTTGGTCATAACCTCAAGATTGCCTGGAACTTAATGCGGATGCAAAGCCTCAAACCTAAGGATGGCTATGTCAATCTAGCTAAGAAAATTGCTGATATCATGCCAGATGTGGGTAGTGATCAACAACGTGGCGGTTGGTACGACGTTGTAGAACGCACTCTAGCTGAAGGTGAAGAGCATTACCGCTTTGTTTGGCACGATCGCAAAGCTTGGTGGCAACAAGAACAAGCAATTTTAGCCTACCAGATTCTAGCAGGCATTCTCAATAACAAAGAATATCACCGTTTGGCTCGTGAATCAGCAGCATTTTATAATGCTTGGTTCCTAGATTTAGAAGAAGGTGGCATTTACTTTAACGTTCTGGCTAATGGTATTCCTTATCTAGCTGGAGGCAACGAACGGGGTAAAGGCTCTCACTCCATGAGTGGTTATCACTCCTTCGAGTTGTGCTATTTGGCAGCAGTTTATACCAACTTGCTAATTACCAAACAGCCAATGGACTTCTACTTTAAGCCTATTCCCGGTGGATTCCCTGACAATATTCTCAGAGTATCACCAGATATTTTACCTCCTGGAAGTGTGAAAATTGGTAAGTGTGAAATCGACGGCGAACCTTACAGCAACTTCGATGCTGAAGCTTTAACCGTCACCTTACCCAAAACCAGCGAAAGGGTGAAAGTTAAAGTGCAGATTGTGCCTGTGTAACTATACACAGAAAAAAGAATGAGGGGGGATAAAACATACCCCCTGCTTCTTCCCCATATCTAAATGCAAATCTACTGGTAGTTGGTAACATGGAAGAAACTAAAATTACGATTAATATCCAGACGACAGAAGACATCGAAGTAGTTGTGCTGGAGGGTGATATAGATGCCAGTACAGCACCATTGGTAACAAAAGAAGTTTTACCTCTAGTAGCACCAGGTAGTAAAATTCTGCTCGATATGACAGGGGTGGAATATATGTCTAGTGCAGGTTTACGAACTTTGCTGACTATACATCGGCAATCAACATTGAAAGAAGGCAAACTAGTATTAGTGGGTTTGAGTGAAGAAGTTAAAGACACAATGGAAGTAACTGGATTCTTAGAACATTTTGTCACTGCTCAAGACCTAGACACTGGATTACAAGCCCTCAAATAAGGAAAAGTTTAATGGAAAGAATTGATGTTCATCCAACGCATACTTATGAAGGGTTCAAATTACGCAACGGAAAACCATTTCCGTTTGGTGCAACCCTAGTTCCAGGAGGAGTTAACTTCTCGATTTTTTCGAGTTACGCTAAATCCTGCACTTTAGTCTTGTTTGAAAAGCACGCCAAAAAACCTTTAGTCGAAATTCCTTTTCCTGAAGAGTTTCGCATTGGTAATGTTTATTGCATGACTGTCTTTGACCTTGATTATGAAAATCTGGAATATGGCTATCGTATGGATGGTCCAAATAATTTCCAGCAAGGTCATTGGTTTGACAGCAGCAAAGTTTTGATGGACCCCTACGCCAAAATTATTGGTGGTCGGGATGTTTGGGGTGTAACTCCAGACTGGAATGATATCTATCACCACCGCGCTAGAATTGCTTTTGATGATTTTGACTGGGAAAATGACCGTCCTTTGGAAATTCCCCCAGAGGATCAAGTTATTTATGAGATGCACGTCCGCAGTTTTACCCGTCATCCCTCCTCTGGTGTGAAAGAAAAACATCAGGGTACTTTTGCAGGTATCCGGGATAAAATTCCTTACCTGAAAGAGTTGGGTGTCAATGCTGTGGAGTTGATGCCTATTTATGAATTTGATGAGTTTGAAAATAGCCGTCCTAATCCCCAAACTGGGGAAACTCTGTATAATTACTGGGGTTACAGTACCGTTGGCTTCTTCGCTCCCAAAGCTGGTTATGCTGCTACAGGTAAATTTGGGATGCAGGTGGATGAGCTAAAAGCACTGGTTAAAGAATTACATAAAAACGGGATTGAGGTAATTCTCGATGTAGTTTTTAACCACACTGCCGAAGGTAATGAGCATGGTCCGACAATTTCTTTTAGAGGGATTGACAATAAGACCTATTATATGCTTACCCCAGAAGGGTATTATTACAACTTTAGCGGTACTGGTAATACTCTCAACTGCAATAACCCCATTGTTCGGGGTATAGTTCTAGATTGTCTGCGTTACTGGGCTTCGGAATATCATATTGATGGCTTCCGGTTTGACTTGGCAGCTATTTTAGGTCGTGATCCTTGGGGCGCACCTTTAGCAAATCCTCCTCTGCTTGAATCTTTGGCTTTTGACCCGATTCTGGCAAAGTGTAAACTGATTGCTGAAGCTTGGGATGCGGGCGGTTTATACCAAGTAGGTTCTTTCCCAGCTTACGGACGTTGGGCTGAATGGAATGGTAAGTACCGTGATGGGATTCGTAAGTTTTTGAAGGGAGATGGTACGGTTAGTGATGCTGCTCAACGTCTCCAAGGTTCTCCTGATTTGTATGCTTGGTCTGGCCGCGCTCCCGCAACATCGATTAATTTTATTACGGCCCACGATGGTTTTACCATGATGGATCTGTTTTCCTATAACGGGAAACATAATGAAGCCAATGGTGAAAATAATAATGATGGCACTAATGATAATGATAGTTGGAACTGTGGTTGGGAGGGTCCAACAGATGATCCAGGCATTAATGCTTTACGCCATCGGCAAATTAAAAATGCTGTGGCAATGTTGATGGTAAGTCAGGGTGTGCCAATGATTCTCATGGGTGATGAGGTGGGGCGTACTCAATATGGTAATAATAATACTTATTGCCATGATAATGATTTGAACTGGTTAGATTGGAATCTGTTAAAAACTAATGCAGATTTGTTTAAGTTTTTTAAACACTGTATCGCTTTCCGCAACGCTCATCCAGTATTGAGAAATCCCTGGCATTTCCAAAATCGCGATTATGTAGGTAGTGGTTATGCAGATATTACTTGGCATGGAACCCAAGCCTGGAACGCTGATTGGTCTGATTCTAGCCGGACTCTGGCTTTCATGCTCTGTGGAAAACACGCCAAGCTAGGCACAGTAGAAGATAATTATGTCTACGTGGCTATGAATATGCACTGGGACTCTCTGTGGTTTGAGATTCCTGGCTTGCCTGTGGGCATGAATTGGCATATATTTGCGAATACTGGCGCTACCTCACCCTATGATAGCTGGCAACCTGGTGCAGAACCTGTGTTAGAAAATCAATCGGGATTGTTGATGGGCGATCGCTCTATGGCTATCTTGGTAGGTAAATAAATTTAAGTTTGGCAAAGTTAAATTTGCCGACTTTCAACTTTCAATTACTTTTTTCCAATTCAACCAATAACAGAAAATCATGGCTTTAAACGTAACTCTAGAAACAAGTGACAATATCGCTAAAATTACCTTAGTTGGAGAACTGGATGCAAGTACAGCATCAATTTTCAAGGAAAAGGTAGAAGAAGCTGCTGCCCACAATCCTCAACGTTTGGTGCTGATGATGCAAGACTTAGAGTATATGGCTAGTGCCGGACTCCGGGTGCTAATCTTCGCTAAACAAAAGATGGGAACATTGGATATTTATGTGGTAGGCGCTCAAAAAGATACAGTTTTGGAGACAATTACAAAAACTGGTTTCCATCACAGTGTATATTTGCTAGATGAGTACGACGCTGCCAAAATAGAAAGCGTGTAGTAATCTGACTCGCTGGAACAAGATATGAATTTAAGGGTAGAGATGTTTTGGCGAAACGTCTCTACAGAGATAATACAAAATCATATTCATACATAAAATCAGGGCGTTGCTGATTAAGAGTATGATTTTGTTTCACGCAGAGGCGCTCCAGTCACAGAGAGTAAGAGTTTGAAATCATTGATTTTTCAATTTCATACCCTAATTCAGCAACGCCAAAATCAGCAACACAAAAAATTTTAAAAGATGCCAATCTGCGTTTATTCAAGAAACGCAGATATTAACCCTCATTATGGCTTTGTACAACAACCACTGTTTATGGAAACTTTAACCGTATCGGGAAGACTAGACTCTTTAGGAGCGATCGCTAAATACGTGATCACAGCAGCTGAGTCAGCAGGATTGGACAAAAAAGCTACTTACAAGCTCCGTTTGGCAGTTGATGAAATTGCCACTAATATCATTATTCATGGTTATGAAGAAGCTGGTTTGGAAGGCAAATTAGACTTATCTAGCAATCTCCATGAATCAACTTTAAGTATTTGTATTGAAGATACAGGAACCAGATACGATCCTTACGAAATGGTGACTGTTGAGGCTGAAGAATTAAATAAGCGTTTGGATGAACGCCGGATGGGCGGGCTGGGAGTATACTTAGCAATTCAGGGCGTTGATCAATATTTTTATGAGCGTGTGGGAGATAAAAATCGTAACATCTTCGTTGTGAATTGCAAATAGCCGATTTATAGATGTTTGTTTAGGTTATATTCAGTTAATTCAGCCCCCATAAATCTAAGTTAGATAGGTTAAGCAATTGAAAAATATCAACACACACAGGTTTTAGGTATCTAATTTTTGGTACAACTCAGTTTAAATTGATGGTAGCAATCATTTGCTTCGGGGGAATATGAATTTTAACAATCAGGCTCAAACAGTAGATTACGAAGAACTAGAATCACTACGCCGAGAAGTAGCAGAACTCAGAAATGAAGAAGCTGTTTTCAAGGCTCAAAGTCATTTGCTAGAGAAATTAGTATCAATGGCACGCTCTTCTACTGAAGGAGAGGTATTAAAAGCCGCATTACAGACTACATTAGATGTCGCCACGGATCAAACTAACTCTGAAAAAGGTAGTCTATTTTTACTAGAGCCTTCTGGAAAAGTAGCAGATGCGATTTTGTCACGAGCGGAAGTAACGCCAGAACAGCGCAAAAACCTGATCGGTAATGTATTGGATAAAGGTCTAGCTGGTTGGGTAATCCGTAACCGTGAACTAGGATTGATTATAGATACTGAGAATGATGATCGCTGGCTCACCTTACCTAATCAGCCTTATAATGTCCGTTCTGCTTTAGCTGTTCCCATTATTAGGGGTGAAGAATTACTAGGTATTATCACCCTGTTACACTGTCAACCAGGACATTTTAGCCAAGAAACAGCTAATCTCATGCTGCTAACTGCTGACCAAATGGCTTTAGTTTTGGAAAATGCTCGTCTGTACTCAAAACTTGATAAATATTCAAAGGCTCTTGATGCTGAACTAGAAAAGGGAAGACAGATACAGATTGATTTTCTCCCATATCAACTGGTTAAATTGCCTAACTGGGAAATTGCAGCTTGCTTTCATCCAGCCCGTCAGGTAGCTGGAGACTTCTATGATACTTTTGACCTTCCTAATAATCACGTAGGACTGGTAATTGCCGATGTATGTGATAAAGGTGTAGGAGCGGCACTATTTATGGCGCTGATGCGGAGTTTAATCCGTGTATTTTCTTCCGAAACCCAATTGCGCGGCACTGCCAATCAAGTTCTAGAAGAAAATCAGCCAACCAGTGGTTGGATTGGTGAGTCTATCTCTACAAATTTAGCTCACGTCAAGGCGCTGCAAGCAGTTTCAAGAACTAATGAATATGTTGCCAAAAATCATTGGCAAATGAGTATGTTTGCAACCATGTTCTTTGGTGTTCTAGAGCCAGAAACGGGCATACTTACTTATATTAATGGTGGACATGAACCACTTTTTATTCTTAACGAATCTGGTGTGAAGAAAATTCTTAAATCTACTGGACCAGCAGTAGGAATGATGCCGGGAATGAAATTTAAAATCGAGCAAGTTCAGCTTGAACTTGGTGATATATTGATTGGCTATACTGACGGGGTGACTGAAGGCAAAAACCCTGAGGGTAAGTTATTTACAGACAAGCGACTGCGAGATATTCTAGAGCAACCATCCACTTCTGCTAGTGACTTGCTGAATTCGATTAAAACTAATTTATTTGATTTTACTGCTGATGCACCGCAGTTTGATGATATTACAATGCTCTGTGTGCGAAGGAAATAATTAAGAAGTTTGTGAGGTGTGAGGTGTAGGGTGTAGCGTATAAGGTGTCATGCAGCATATAACCTGAAATTTTGGATGAAAGTAGCAGTTTTCAGTACAAAAACTTACGATAGGCAGTTTTTAGAAGCTGCAAATTTTCCGATTCAACATGAGTTGGTATTTTTTGAACCTCGTCTGAATCGAGATACTGCCATCTTAGCAGCTGGATTTCCCTGTGTTTGTGCATTTGTCCATGATCAAGTTGATGCTTCGACTTTGGAAATTCTCGCTGCTGGGGGAACTCGTTTGATTGCTCTACGTTGTGCAGGTTTCAACAATGTAGATTTAGCAACCGCTGCCAAGTTAGGAATTACTGTTGTCCGTGTACCTGCTTATTCACCCTATGGGGTAGCAGAACACGCTGTAGGCTTGATTTTAAGCCTAAATCGCAAAATTCACCGTGCTTATAACCGTGTGCGGGAAAGTAATTTTTCTCTGAATGGGCTGTTAGGTTTTAACTTGTATGAGCGCACAGTGGGGATTATCGGTACAGGAAAAATCGGTCTGATTTTGGGACAGATTATGAAAGGGTTTGGCTGTAATTTACTGGCTTATGATCTGTATAAAAACCCAGATTTAGAAGCTTTAGGTGGAAAGTACGTGGAACTGCCAGAACTGTTTGCCAATTCTGATATTATCTCTCTACATTGTCCCCTGATGCCGGAAACTCATCACTTGATTAATAGTGAAGCGATCGCCCAGATGAAACCTGGTATGATGATTATTAACACTAGCCGGGGTGCGTTGATTGATACCCAAGCAGTGATTGAGGGGTTGAAATCTGGTCAAATTGGTTATCTCGGTGTAGATGTTTACGAGCAAGAATCAGAATTGTTTTTTGAAGATTTGTCTGGGGAAATTATTCAAGATGATATTTTCCAACGCTTGACGACATTTCCCAATGTCCTAATTACGGGACATCAAGCTTTCTTTACAGAAGAGGCTTTGCGGAATATTGCTGACACCACTTTTGCTAATATAGCTGACATTGAACAAGGTCGTTCTTGTGCCAATGAAATCCGCTATCAACCGGAAAAGGCTTTAGTTGGTTGATATTTGGTAATGTAAATGCGATGGCTACGCCCAACCCAGGCATCGCTTTTTACATTCATTATTCTTGTTCAGTTAACTCTTCTATTTCTTTACTTAGGGTTTGCTGAAAAATTTGTCTGTGAGGGGAGGGAACAGGGAACAGGGAACAGGGAACAGTTTCAGCTATCTAGATATCTTCAATTTCCCATATCCGACAAGGAAAATTGCACCTGTTTTGAGACACCATAAACCAAAACCTTGCACTTTCTTGTGATAAAAATCCGCGAAACCCTTATTAATAAACGGTTTTATCTTTATTCAGCAAGCCCTACTTATAGCCATGGACAGGGTGGTTAGGACATCAATTGATAATGAAACTCCCACTACAAAAGGGTTTTACTCCTGACTCCTGACTCCTGACTTCTGCTATATTTCTTTACTATTCAACTTAATAATTGGTTCATATTCCTCTGCTATTTCTTGTGTTATCAATTCCCTCGGTCTATGCCTCAAGCGCATTCGGTATTTCTTCTTTTTTCTGATTCTGTTGATCATCAGGTAACTCTTCTAATTCACTAGAAATTAGCTCCTGAAAATCATCATCACAATGAGTATGTAGATGAACGACACTCACGAGAAGTTCTGCTATAATGTCACCTTTTTGATCAGAGGTTAAACCAGGTAACTGTAGCTGATTAATTAACGTTTGTACTTTCTGGCATTCTTCACCCAATTCAGTAATTAAGGTACTGAGAGTTGAGTTAGTGATTGGAAGATGTCTTTCAGTAATCTGCATCATATTCATTGACCTAATCTTTTAAGCTTTTTCTGAATGTTCTCTTCAAAAGTCCTAATCTCTTTCTCCCAATGCTTAATTAAACCCTGATTAGGAAAATCCTTCTCTAATTCCAGTGTAATCTTTTCTTGATGTTTGGCAATTTGCTTTAAGAAAGAATCAATTGCCTTCTTGTGATTTTTATTACACATTATTTTGAACGATAGGCAACCCGCAGACTCTGCACTAAAATCACCAGAGAAGCCACAGCCATCAACCCACCCCAAAACCAATAAGGCAGCAGCAAATACCGCTGCATTTGCGCTGTATCGGAAAGTCCTAAAGAACCAGCACTATAACTAAATAGATAATTTAATTGATGGTACGTACTCACACAAGCTTGCACACCTAAAAACTGAATTGCAAAACCCTGTACCCAGCGTGGAGTTCTCAAAGCTACTCCCAAAATAATTAAACCTAGCAAGGGAACCGCTATTAAGCCAAACCAAGAACGCACCCAAACTAATGTAGAAAACAGCAAAAAGCCCCCTAAGATTTTTAAACTTAGAGAAGCGGCTTTAAAACTGCGGGAAGCGAGAATTAAAGCTGCACCAGCAATAGGTGGACCCATTGGACCAGCAGCAGCAACCAAAGCTGGACCTATCGGACCCAAGGTTGAGCGCATAGTATAAGTAGCAACACCAGAACCATTGCTAAAAATCTCTAATTTCTGGAAATTTCCCCCCAACATCAGAGCCATCAAGCCGTGACCCATTTCATGAAACCAAGTCGCCAAGATGGTAAATGGGTATAAAATATAATCACCTGCTGGGAATTGCCACAGAATAGCCGTGGCGATCGCTGCTCCCACAAGCCAGGTTAACCCCATCCGTTCAAATTCTGGGGGGGCTTCTTGAGTCAGGAAAGGTTGAAAATTTTTTGGTTCCCTCATGGGTAATATTCCTAAAATATAATTCGTAACTCGTAATTTATGATTACTCATTATTAATTACGAATTACGAATTATCAATTACGAATTATCAATTACGAATTATTCGTCTAAGAGAGTTGAAATAAGAAAGTTACCAAATCTCCCTTACCCAGACTGATGCGATCGCCTGGACGTAAGCGGTGTCTATTCCCTGGTAATAGCGGCAAATTATTAATGTAAGTGCCGTTAGAACTACCCACATCTTCTATATAATGAGCATCTCCCTCAACACGAATATCTGAATGAATCCGTGAGACAATTTCTGAATTAGGAAATCCAGCCACATCGATATCTGGGGGAATGCGGTCATTAGGCTTGCCAATATGAATTACAGACAGATTTTGCGGTAATTCAATTTCTTGGTTACTTTGGACGTGAAATAACCGCGCCACGACCTGTTGTAATTGGGTTCTAGAGGCTGCTACCGCAGGTGCAGGTGCGGGTTCCGGTTCTGGAGGTGGAACTGGTGCAGGTGCGGGTTCCGGTTCTGCTGCAGGTGGAGCCACTGCTTCTGGAGGTGGAACTGGTGCAGGTGCGGGTTCCGGTTCTGCTGCAGGTGGAGCCACCGCTTCTGGAGGTGGAACTGGTATGGGTGCTGGTGCTGGTGTTGGTATAGGTTGTGGGGGTGGAACTTGTATTGGTGCAGGTGGAGCCACCGCTTCTGGAGGCGGAACTGGTATGGGTGCTGGTGCTGGTGTTGGTATAGGTTGTGGGGCTGCTGCTACTACTGTTGGTGGTAGGGTAGAAGCAGCAGGAGGATTAGCAGGAGCGCCAAGCCCTAGAGCATCAGGTTGTAAAAGTTCTAACATTGGGTCAGGAGTAACCAACGGTGGTACTTCCACAGGAATATTGGGAGCCATCGTTGATCCTACTATTGTTGCTTCTGCTGCGGCAGTATTAGAGTGCAGGTTATAGCCACACTGACCGCAAAAAGCAGCATCTGCTTGCACTGTTGCCCCACAACTGGGACAGTTAGTAGTCGCTGGTAACGGCGTGTAGCAAGCTTCACACTGAACAGCGCCGTCTGGATTGGGATGATTGCAATTCGGGCAGACGATCATGGATTTAAGCCTTTGTCAAGGTCATCGTAAAATATATTACTCACAAGCAGTGGTCAGTTGTCAGCGGGAAAAGGCAAGAGGCAAGAGTCAAGAGGCAGAAGGCATGAAGTCTTATAGCAGAAGGCAAAAGGCAAAAGTAAAACCCTTTTCATCACTGAATTTGAGCTTTTAAGAATTTCCTAACCGCCTTGTCTATTGCTATATATTATTTTCTCCATCTTCCCTGTTTCCTGTCACCTGTCACCTGTTGACTGATTTAGGGTTTGAGTTCCAAACCAGCTGCTTCATCCAGCAGCCATAACAATTCTCCTTGAGGTTTAATCAAGCGAGATGGATAGGTAAAATCATCAGCCACGGACGCGAATACTTGTGCTAAAGCAGGTCTTTTATTAGCACCAGCAACTGCAAAAATCACGCTCCGCGCAGCGTTGATGAATGGGTAGGTAAAAGTGATCCGAGGATTACCGTCTTTGTTACCTACAGTAATCAAGTGATCGCGTACATTAAGAGCTTCGGTGTGGGGAAACAAAGATGCAGTGTGTCCATCATCACCCATTCCCAGTAACACTACATCCAATGCGGGAAAATTTCCCGGTGCAGAATGGAAAAATTCTTGCAGATGCTGTTCATATTTGGCAGCATCTACCGCTGGATTAGCTGATAAAGTTGGTATGGCGTGAATATTAGCTGCTGGGATAGCAACGCGGTCTAACCATGCACGACGCGCCATCAGTTCATTGCTATCAGGGTGATCTGGTGGTACATAACGCTCATCTCCCCAGAACACATGAATTTTATCCCAAGGCAGATTTGAACAGCCTATTGCTTCGTACAACGGCTCAGGTGTGCTGCCACCAGATAAAGCAATAGTAAATTGCCCCCTTTCTTGAATCGCAGTTTCCAATTTGGACAGGATCAAATTTAGCGCCCGTGTTACCAGCGCAGGTAGATCCGGTAAAATTTCAACCGTGTTGTTCATGGCTTTATCATCACATAGCCGGCTTCCAGCAACAGCTTACCTAACTTTTGGCAATTTCCCTTTTTAACTTTTGAAACTTTTAACATCATCAAGTTAGGTGGGAAATAATCAACCTAGAGGTTCTTTATCACTTTTTCTGGTCATTTGTCAGTAGTCAGTTGTACTAATCGCTGATCAGCTTTCAAATAACCGCTAACTGATAAGTGATAACTGTTAAAGCACAGGCTGCTCAAACAGTAGCAAGGCCAGCACAAAATCCATCATAAAAATTGCTACCCAAGTAGTCACCACTGCTGTTGTCGCAGATTCTCCTACTTCCTTAGCTCCTCCCTTGGTAGTCAATCCCCAACTACAGCCATTAACTGCAACTATCAATCCAAAAATCAACCCTTTAAGCAAAATAATAAACACATCTGAAGGTGCTAAAAAATCTCGGACTGACTCTAAAAATGTCTCTGGCTGAACTTGAAAAAATTGTGCTGCGGCAAAAACTCCGCCTGTGATGCCCATAACCAAAGCAAAAATCATCATCACAGGCATCATTAAACAGCAAGCAATCACTCTCGGTAGTACGAGATAATCAATTGGGTCAGTTTTCAGCATATAAAGAGCGTCAATCTGTTCTGTGACTTGCATGGCTCCTATTTCAGCTGCAAAAGCTGAACCTACTTGTCCGGCAATAATACTAGCAGTCAAAATTGGCGCTAATTCTCTGCAAAAGGCTAAAGCAAAAGCACCTCCCACACTTTCCACCGCACCAAATCTGACTAATTCTCTTGCTGTTTGAATCGTGAAAATCATCCCCGCAAAACCGCTGACTAACAGAACTGGCAAGAGCGAAGCAGGTCCCGCTTTGACTGTATGATCCAGAACCTTCCGGTAATAAGTTTTTCCTTGAAGTATGTGCAGTGATATTTGACCAAAGAGCAGCACTGTGGCCAAACAGCGCACAATCCACAATTGTTCCAGATTTCTTGTTGGTTGCAAGTTTACCGCCATTAGTGTTGACTTTTGATATTAGTCAGTATTCAACACAAGTGACAATTGACGGGAAATATTGCATCTTAATTTCCTGTAAATACGGTATTCCAATCAGCAATAGCATCTCGTTGAGCAATTAATAATTCCTGAATCCCTTTTTCGGCAACATCTAACAACTGATTCAACTGTTGACGGCTAAAGCTGCCTTCCTCTGCGGTTCCCTGGACTTCAATAATTCCCAGATTTTGGTTCATGACAACGTTAAAATCTACAGTTGCGGCCACGTCTTCAATGTAGTCAAGATCCAAAAATGCTTCTCCCCCCAATAAGCCCACAGACACCGCTGCCACTTGTCCACACAAAGGCGATCGCTCTAAAACTCCCCGCTGCAATAATTGAGAAATAGCATGGGCTAAAGCCACAAAACCACCTGTAATCGCTGTTGTTCTCGTCCCAGCATCAGCTTGTAATACGTCAGCATCTACAGTCAGCGTCCGTTCTCCCAACACCTCAAAATCCAACGCGGCTCTTAAAGAGCGCCCAATTAAACGTTGAATTTCCTGTGTCCGTCCCGATAATTTCAATAATTCCCTTTCCTGTCGTTGTTGTGTGGCAGATGGTAACATCCGATATTCGGCCGTTAACCAACCTTTACCACTCCCCGTTAAAAACCTGGGTACTCCTTCGGTGACACTAACAGTACAAAGTACCTGAGTATCACCACATTTTGCCAGAACCGACCCAGGCGCAAAGCGGGTAAAATTAGGATAAAAACTCAGTGGACGGAGTTCGTAAGGGTTTCGACCGTCGGGACGCTGCCAAGCCATTGGAGTTGCCTCAAAATTTTTGTATTCTGCCTTTAGATTACCGCAGGATTACGGGGACTGGGGACTGGGGACTGGGGACTGGGGACTGGGAAGAAGAAACTTTTGCCTCTTGCCTTCTTACTGTCACCTATTCCCTGTTGCCAAGTAAACTGAGAATATTGTGCTGTACTTGTTCTGCTGAATCGTCACCATTGATAGTTAACAGACGGCGACGACGGTCATAATATTCTAAAATGGGAATAGTGCGATCGTAGAATAGCTCTACACGTCGCTGGACAATTTCTGGTTGATCATCTGGGAGCGATCGTCCTAAAGAACGGCTAACCATCACCGCCTCTGGTACTTGCAGATAAATAGCATGATCTAGCTTTTGTTCTAAACTGTCCAACAAAAAATCTAATTCTTCCGCTTGAAAAGCCGTTCGGGGGTAGCCTTCTAAGATCCAACCACAAGTAACATCCAGTTGATTGAGGCGAACTTTGATAAATTCAATCATCATTTCGTCTGGGACTAATTCCCCTTTATCCACATAAGGCTTGGCATAGAGGACTAAATCATGTAGTTCACCATAACCATTCGCCGATTTATTACCAGATATAGCTTCCCTTAAAATCTCACCCGTCGAAATCAGAGGAATATCAAAGTATTTGCAGAGCCTTTGTGCTTGAGTGCTTTTTCCCGAACCTGAACCTCCTAAAATCACCAATTTCACAACAGTTCACTCCTCATCATCTCAAATTCATTACTGCCTAGCTCTGTTTTTTTGCCCAAATAAAATGATAAATCCACTTTTTTAATGATTTTTAGCTTCTAGCGCCAGTTTCCAAATGATAAAGTTTGCCAATTATTTGTTTGTATTTTTACAATTACTTTCCTGCAAAAAAACCACAATGTAAATCACAATGGCTCTTGACTTGAGAATAAATCTAGTGTTTGACTAATAATGCTAATCTTAAAATACACTAGACCAGTACAAAACAGCTTAATTATACAGCGTAAATTTGCAATTACTACTATTAGCAACAACTAATTCATCTATTGTGACTCTTTAAACTTAGCCCTATGGTTGCCCAACTAGAAACCCCAAGTATCAATTCGACTCTCAGCTTGCCATATTCCGTTGCTGGACTAGTACAAGTTTTCACTAGCTCCCATCGTAACTTTTTTACTAGCGTCATATCACAAGCACTAAGAATTGCTGGACAAGGTACACCAGTGTTAATAGTGCAGTTCCTCAAAGGTGGTATTCATCAAGGACATAACAAACCTATACAAATGGGGCAAAATTTAGATTGGATACGCTGTGATTTACCACGTTGCATCGATACACCACACCTAGAGGAAACGGAAAATCAAGCTTTACAACAGTTGTGGCAGTATACACAACAAGTAGTATCTGAAGGGAAGTATTCTCTCGTTGTTTTGGATGAGTTAAGTTTAGCAATTAACTTTGGTTTAATTCCAGAAGCAGAGGTTTTAGAGTTTCTAGCAAACCGTCCTCCCCATGTTGATATCATTCTCACAGGCCCAGAAATGCCGAAATCTTTACTGGATGTAGCAGACCAAATTACAGAAATTCGTCGTAGTCATCAGCCATAAAAAAGCTATTAATTGACTACAGTGGCTTCAGTTGCGTACTTATGTCAATAAATTTATGTTAATTCTCTGGGTTTAGGTTTGCTCTATGCCCATCTATTAGCTGGTTTCACTGTTACGAATGACAATAGATGGCAATATTTGTCTATAGATTGGGCGAAGTTTTACAATACCACTTATCTACAAAAATAACTTGTTTATTTTTATTTTTGGCTACCCATTCTAATATTTGGAGAAATTCGCCAAACGCTAAGTCTGATATTTTTCTGACCCAAAGACGGTCGCCCTAGAAGGGCGAGGCTTTCAACCCATTTCTTTGGTAAAATTCAGGTGGCTGAGACAAAGCAGTGGGACACAATTAATAGCGATAAAATATAGTTCCCATAGTCAGAAACCCCACAGCTAAAGCCGGGGGCTTTTTAAAGCCCATCTGAGCAGTCTAAGTGTGATGTCATCATCTTACTAAGTTAAACTTACAGCAAGTTAATACAAAAAATTAATCATCCGCTCCTTGGCTTAGGCATGACTTCAATGGAACACTGGCAATTTCTGATACAGAAACAGGGCGATCGCGATTGGCAACCCCTGGAATCGCCAAATCTAAGAATTTTAGCAGGTAAGTATAGAGTTTTGGCTCGTTCTCACCTTGCCAATACCGATGTAGAAGTGCGGGTAATTCACTCCTCAATCCAGGAAGTTCCACCCAAACGGCGAATTTTTAAGCGTTTGCGTCGTACTAATGCAGATGGACTCATGGCAGTAATTCCCTTTACCGATCTCAAACCGGGAATTTGGGAGTTACGATGCTCTGGCGACTTGATGACGGATATGCTGGGTAAATCCTGGCAATATAGCCTACTCCTTAAAGTCTTGCCTCTACAATTCAGTGAGCAACCACTGTTAGGTAGTGGAGATCAGTTTGACGAAGGGCTAAAGGTAACACTCACTGGGGAAGATGAATCTGCCCTGACTTCACCCAGCAACCTTGACATCAATGCTTTGTTAACAGAAACCGAAGAAGATATAGTTATTAATCAACCTGTCAGCCCAGTCTTATTTAAAGGAGAGACAGCAGAACAGATCGTACAAAGCTTAATAGATTTAGCTTTACCCAGTTCAGAATCCTGGGATGAAAATTCACCAGATGAGGATATTTCACCAGTATCCCCACCATCACCACTCAAGGTATCTCTAGAAAGGGATATATACATTGGTAGTTGGGGAAAAACTATCACAGTAAATGGCTATGTGGAACTGGCAGAAACGGAAAATCTGGAAGATGAAATATTATCTGTAACCCATCTTTATCAACTGCAACTAGTTACCGAACTGCGATCGCCCTCAGAATCCAAAATCCTCACTCAACTCAGACAGCCTTTAACAAATCAAATCTTGCCTTTTACATTTAGTAGCATCATTGAGATTCCGCGAGAGTGTGAATCAAAGTTAATTTTGGCAAATATTAGTTTATATGGCGCACTTAGGAATAGTGGTGAAGTCATACTCTTGGGCAGCCATTCTTTCATAATTACAGCAGATGTCACAGAATTACTGACCATTACCTCACCAAAATTTAGTCCCCCAAATTTGTTACCTGATGGCAACTCTCCCCCACATCAGGATGTAGCCACCAAGCCAAAACCACCTGTTAGCGTAGGTTTAGAACTTTTCAATCTAGTTAAAACTCCCAAATTAGCTCAGTTTCATATTTTAAAACCATCTGCAAAAAAAACACTACCACCACGAATTAAACCCATAGTTATCTTAGATGGGGATTTACCGAAACTGCCGAAATTACCCCGGATTCGCAAAAATGCTCTCGCTAGTAATTCTCCAGTTACAGGATCACCCATATCTGACGGCACCATCAATCTACCTAGTCAGATCCCCCCAATCAATCTAGAAAAGTTGGTGATCAAACAAGTTAAAACTTCTTTTCCCTACTTAAAACGCTTAAAACCTGCACCAGAACCGGAACCAGAAACCCAAGAAAATCTGCAAAATCCTCTTGAAACTACCTTATCTGAGCCTGAAACCACACCAAAATTACTGTCCAGCAATGAACATGAAGAAGCCTTTGGTGTGGAATTGATCGAAGATGCAGTTCCTCAAGTTCCTACTCTGGAAACCGAGGAATTAAACACAGCAGAGATATCAGCAGACCCAACACAAACATCACCTTTGATTCAAAAGTGGATGAAGAACCAAGGATACTTCTTGGATGAAGGTATCGAGTTGGTATACCAAAACAATGAGACTGATAAATCAAACCAGGAGCCTGGTGTGACTCTGAATGATGAAAATCCTGCTGTTGAGGATGAATTACTTCTATTAGATGCAGAAATAGAAATAGAAGAATTGATAGATTTGCCTGAGCATATGCTTCTAGACACGAGTGAACCAACCCCCGAGCCAGAAGCATCTCAACACATATCTAATTTGTTATCTCAAGAAATCGTTCTCGATGATACCTATATTGCCTTAAGCAATGAGGACAGCAGTCAGGTTTCGGAACCACAGGAACAACAACTGCTAGATTTATCCCCTCCGCTGCTGACATCTTTATCTACACCCCAACTGTTTCTGCCCAATGGTGAATTGCTTGCTGGTACGTCTGTAAAAGTGCGTTTAGAACTGTCCCAAGCATCATCAACAGTTGTGATGAAGTTATGGGTTGAGGATTACCAAACTCGTGGGTTACTAGACGGACCCCATCTGCTCCAAGATTTGCGGCCTACCCCCTGGGGAAATTGGGAAGCCATAACTCAATTAATTGTGCCTTTAGGCTGTGTGGAAATTTTGGTAGGGGCGATCGCTCTCGATATGAGTACCCAACAGGAAAGTCATAAAATCACAGTAGTCAAGACTGTCATACCTCCCGACTTACCGATGATGGAACTTGATGAGGTGCTTGGGATGTAAATGGTTTTGTTAAAAATCTTGAGAATTTCCAAAAAGAGGAGGAATTTTGCAGTAAGCTCCTAAGTGAATTGTAGTGTGACTTCAGAGGACTCTTTACTATGTCAGGTTCATTTTTGCCCTCTATTTTGGCCTATTCTTCATTTTTGCCTTCTATCTTCGTTCCTTTGACTGGTCTAGTTTTGCCAGCAGTAGTTTTCGCGTTTTTATTCTTATATATTGAACGCGAAGATATTGCCTAATTAGGTCATAGGTAATGGGTAATGGGTAATTAACTACCGTGTTTTTTACCAATTACCTGTACCTACATCGTTACATTTCTTAACTTTCCTGTATTGACTGATACGCACGAATTTGAGCGCGTAACTGAGCAATTTCTTCAGCCATATCTAAAAGCATTGCTGCTCCTACCAAATTTAGACCTAAATCTTGACGTAGACGTTGAATTTGAGCAATACGAGCAATATCTCGCTTTTTTAGCATCACCCCAATAGGTTCAATTAATCCCAGCGTGACACAGCCTTCTACTAAAGCGGTTGATGTGTTTGTTGCCATTGCCGCATATTCAAAAGAATAAAGCTGTTCACCTTCTTGTGAAACTACTACTTGGGAAAGACTCAACTCAGTCATAATCCCACCTCCTGCAATTGTGTGCGGGGGTTAAAGCTGGTGTGTGCTTGAATTTTTGCATAAGCTTCCCGTTCAATAGGGTCTAAATCTTTGGGAGGCACAATTTGCAACTTAACTATTAAGTCAGTTCTTGCCCCTTCGGACTGTCTCCAACCTTGACCTCTTAACCTCAATGATTGCCCCGAACGAACTCCGGGCGGTACTTTTAGGGTAACGCTGCCATCGGGTGTGGGTACTTTGATTTCAGCGCCTAATACTGCTTCATCAGGGCGAATAGGTACGTCACAAGCAATATTATCGTCTTCAAATCTAAAGAAAGGATGGGGCAGAATTTCCACTGTTAGGTATAAATCTCCCCGTTGTGGAGAAAACGCACTAGGACGACCTTTACCCCGAATGCGAATTCTACTACCTGGTTTAGCTCCTGGTGGAATTCTCACATTAATAATTTCATGATCGAGTTGTAGCCGTTTTTGTGTACCGTGATAGGCTTCGGAAAACGTCAGAGCTATAGCCGCTTCTGTATCAGCCGCAGAAGTCTGAGGAGCATATTCACCCCCAAAATGAAAATGTTCAAATCCTCTGCTAAAACCGCTTGGTCGCCCTGTAGGAGTGCGATAGGTGTAAGTTCTGCCTCTGGTTCTACCCCCATCAACACGACCTAATAAGTCATTGATAAATGAATCAAAATCGCTGTATTGGTCAAAATCAAAACCTTCAACTCCCACACCTGCACCTCTAGGTGGTGCTGATCCTTGATTTACCTGATTCCAGTATTGCCCAAATTGGTCATACTTTTGTCGTTTCTCAGAGTCAGATAGTACCTCATGGGCTTCGTTAATTTCTTTAAAACGCGCCTCCGCTTGCTGATCTCCGGGGTTTAAATCAGGGTGGTATTTGCGGGCAAGTTTGCGGTATGCTCGTTTGATTTCTTCTGGTGTGGCATTTTTATTCACACCCAGAACAGCGTAATAGTCTTTAAAATCTGTAGCCGGTGGCATAATACCAATTTGTAATTCCTAATTTTAGAGTGCAAAGGGGAAAGTCTCTGGTGGTTCATCCATCTCCGATTCAGTATTACGGTCTAAAGGTTGCACTCCCTTGGTATCATCTATATGAATAACTGCATCAAATTGGTCAGGCAAACGAGCATAAAAATAGTGACTAATGCGTTCAGTTTCTGGTAGATAAATTACACCAATGGCTCTTTCTAAATGAGGTTCTTTTAAACCTGTAATTACCGGATTTCCATCTCGTAGCAGAAGTAAAAACCGGGGTAATCCTGTTTGATGGAATAAGGCTTCATAACTTCCTGGTAAGGCCGAACGAACTTGTTTAAGTTGGGCAGTTTCCCCCCAATTAGAAGCAGCAACAACTGTACCTGTATAGGTGGTAAAACCAATCAAAACAGCATCATTACCATAACCTTCTCGTACTAGTTGACCAACATTCACCTCACCCAATGACCCCATATCTGTAGCACTTGCATCTCCTAAATGGGAGTTATGTTCCCAAACTACGACTTTAGTTGGTGTCCCCTGTTGATCGAGATGTGCAACTAATCGGTTTAGAGTTTCTACCATGTGGCGATCGCGAATATTCCACGACTCAACCCTTCCTTCAAACAGCGAGCGGTAATAAGCCTCTGCATTCTTGACCAATCGAGCATTTTGTTCAGCATAAAAGGATTCATCTATTTTCATCCGACCATCTTGTTGAATATATTCAGCAGTTTGACTTTGTAAGTCTGTTAATTGATTCAGTACCTCTTCTTCACAGGTTGGAGTGATACCAAAAC
Organism: Anabaena sphaerica FACHB-251; assembly: GCF_014696825.1. NCBI lineage: Bacteria > Bacillati > Cyanobacteriota > Cyanophyceae > Nostocales > Nostocaceae > Anabaena > Anabaena sphaerica. The sequence goes on from NZ_JACJQU010000002.1 coordinate 678,758, forward strand.
TGGTAGCATAACCATAGGTTTGGGCATCTTCACCAAAATGCTCAAGACACGAATAGCGAAAACGCGCACGTTGAGCCGCATCTGGGTCAACTTGTTCTAAGTAGTCAATAACTGCTTCTATAGAAGCATACATACTGTAAAGGTCAAGTCCATAAAAGCCAACTTTGGCAGCATTTTCTGGTAAAGCGTCGTTATATTCTCGTAACCAATTGACAAAGTTTAAAACGTCTGTATTTCGCCACATCCAAGTCGGGAAACCTAGAAAATCACCTAGTGCTTCTGCTGGTGTGGGATCATTACTTCCACCTCGCACATAACGATTCACACGGTAAGCATCTGGCCAGTCAGCTTCAATAGCTACAGCATTAAAACCCTTTTCTTGAATTAGCCGTTTGGTAATTTCTGCTCTTTGTTCATAAAATTCATGTGTCCCGTGGGAAGCTTCACCAATCAAAACCAAACGAGCATTACCGATTAAATTCATTAATGGGTCGTATTCTGCGGCTACACCTGTTAGTGGATATGCAGATTCACGCACCGCATCGACTAAATTGATTATAGTTGCGTCTCGCATAGTTATTAATTATGGAAACTAGAGATTTTTTCCTAAACTTTCGACGTGTAATTTGAAGTGATGCAAATCTGGCGGCAAGTATCACCGGATAATGCACAATAAGTTAGGGGAAGATATTAATAATCTCAGCCTACAAAGATGCAACTTTGTTTGCATCTGGCTAATGGTGCATGATAGAAAATTTAGGCATATCTCTATGGTACTAGCTGGTATATAGCAATACTAAATTCTTCGTGAACAACAAGACAACAAGATCCCCGACTTCTCTAAGAAGTCGGGGATCTGAATCTTGAGCGATATGAAATTGGAAAAATAAAAGATCCTCAACTCTTACCTTCTACGTTACGCAAGTGTAAGGTCAAATCCTATTTTTACTGAGCAACGCCTATTTTTTTATGTCTGATCAAGTTTGGTTGTCACAATTGCAGCAACATCGAGCGATCGCAGTTATTCGCGCCCCAAAAATGGCGTGGGGTGAAAAAATGGCTTTAGCGGTAGCATCCGGGGGAATGCAGTTAATAGAAATTACCTGGAATAGCGATCGCCCTGGGGAATTAATCTCTCGACTGCGTACCGATTTACCTGATTGTATCATTGGTACGGGTACGCTGTTTAATGTGCAGCAGTTAAAAGAGGCGATCGCAGCTGGGGCGCAGTTCCTCTTCACTCCCCATACTGATCCAGAAATGATTAGAGCCGCAGTATCTCAAGATATTCCCATCATTCCTGGCGCACTCACACCTACAGAAATTGTTACAGCCTGGACTCAGGGCGCTAGTTGTGTGAAAGTGTTTCCTGTGCAAGCTGTGGGAGGAACGAGTTATATAAAAAGTTTACAAGCACCTCTTGGTCATATTCCCTTAATACCTACCGGTGGTGTGACAATAGAAAATGCTAAAGATTTTTTACAAGTTGGGGCTGTGGCGGTGGGCTTAAGTGGGGAATTATTTCCCAAAAAAACGCTATTAGAAGGAAATTGGGACGCGATCGCGGGGCAAGCAAAAAATCTCATACGGAGGTTAAATTAGTAGTGAGGTGACAAGGATAGGGAATAGGGAACAAGTCATAATAAATTCTTCCCAATCACCAATTACCAATCACTAATGAGTATAGAGGAGTGTGTTTACCATGAAAAGCCTAATTGATCCTAATTGGATGCGTCGCTTAAAAATATTACTCACGGGTGCATTAGTCTCTACTAGTATTTTTAGTTTCCGAGCGAATGCAGTGTGGGCAAATCCAGACAACAATAAAAATCCAGACAACAATAAAATTGCTACAGCTATTCAAACACTCAAAGAATCTGATCAACGCTGGATTCAAATTAACCTCTCAGAGCAAAATTTAATTGCTTGGGAAGGTAACAAACCTGTGTATGCAATCACCATTTCTTCTGGTAAAAAATCTACACCCACTCGTGTTGGCACTTTTAAGATTCAAACAAAGCTGAAAAAAACTCGGATGCGGGGTATAGGTTATGACGTTGCCAATGTCCCCCATACTATGTATTATCAAGGCGGTTATGCTATTCACGGAGCATATTGGCATAAAAGATTTGGTACACCTGTAAGTCATGGTTGTGTAAATCTTGCACCTAATCATGCGAAATGGATATTTGAGTGGGCTGATGTAGGAACTCCAGTAGTTGTTAAAAAATAGGAAGTGGGGAGATGGGGAGATGAATACACCAATTACCTATCACCTGATAAATGACCAAAATCACAGGAAATCAAAACAATTAAACGGTTCTAGGGGTTGCAGGATCAGTAAAATAGAGAAAGGTATTGAAAATCTCTGTTTACCAGAATTTGGCGTAAATCCTCAGAAATCCTGCGCGAAGTAATAACACTAAAAATTAAAAGGTAATTGGATCATGCCTAGCTGGATTCGTAGTGCTTTAATACGTTGTTCTGGAACTTTTTGTACAGGTTTAGTATTGATGGTGGTGACTGTGTTTTCTTGGTCTTCACCAACCAGTGACCCCAAAACTACTACAGCTAACGCAACTGTAGTCAATCAAAGAACTACTATATCTAAAAGTCAGCAAATAGCCCAATCTCGGCGCATTGAAATTGATTTGTCCGAGCAACGTTTACGGGCTTGGGATGGTAAAAATTTAGTGTATTCCTTCCGAATTTCTACAGGTAAGCGTTCCACCCCCACACCAGTTGGTAGATTTGCAATTAATTCCAAGTATCGCACTCACCGAATGCGTGGTACAGGTTACGACATTCCTGATGTTCCTTACGCTATGTACTTTTATGAAGGCTATGCTATTCACGGTGCTTACTGGCATAACCGTTTTGGGACTCCCATTAGTCATGGTTGTGTAAATTTGCCAGTTAAGCAAGCACGCAAGTTATACAATTGGGCAGGAACGGGGACTGTCGTGGTTGTGCGTCGGTAGGTGATTCAATTTTAGATTTTGGATTTTGGATTTTAGATTGACAGAACATAGATCCCCGATTTCGTTGAGAAGTTGGGGATCGGATGTATTTATGGCAACAATCATTTTTCTGCAATCATATTTAAGCTGATGAGAGTTCCTTTATAAGTCATAGAACTTGTATCTCCGAATATATTGAATTCTTTCACTTTGCGGATATTGGTAAATCCTGCCATTTTTAATTGTCTAGTGAGGATTTCCTGATTAAATCCTCCCAGATGATAGTCATATTCATCGACATGACCGCCAAAAATCATCCGTATAATATTAAAGCGTTCGTGATAAGTTAATTTATCTTTCTGGAGGAACAAAGAAGCCAGAACATCTAAATCAGGAACACTAACATAAATAGCAGCACCAGGGGCTAAAACTCTCCGCCATTCTTGCAAAGTTTTTTCCAGTTCATAAGCATAATCAAAGTGTTCTAATACATGAGATGAGTAGAGAGCAGAAAAAGTGTTATCTGCAAATCTGGATAAATCTTTAGCATTGCCTATGTGATCTACATGAGAGCCGGGAATAGCATTCAATATTTCCCAACCTGCTACAGCTTCAGTTCCGCCAATATGCAGTTTTCTTTGTTTGCCATTAATAGCTATTGCTTGAATAATAGAAGTATCATGGATGTGTGATTTTTCTATTTTTTCAGAAGTTTTACCATTTTTAAGAAAAGCAGGAGTAATATTATTAGCATATTTAGAGCCAAAATTTTCCAATAAAACTTTTGAATTTTGCCGGATTTCCCTATTATCCGGTTCTACTAACAGCGCACACCGATAATATTTTTCAGCCTGTTCAATTAATTCCTGCTCTTCCAACAGTTTTCCTAAAGCTTGGTATGTTAAAGCAGAACAGCGATTAAAGGCAAGGGATTGTAAATAAGATGGGATCGCATTTTCCACATCATCTAATTTTTGATAAGCCTGACCTAAATAATAGTAAGCCTGAGCATCATCAGGATGATTTTGAATATACTGCTGATAATAATTAATAGCATCAGCAAATTCTAAACCAACAGGAAAAGAAGCGTTACTAGAATAATTTTCGCCATTAGATACTGCTGTTTCTTGCTCAATATAAATCTGCCACATTTGGCGATAAGCAGCTTCTAAAGTGCTGGTCATGTTTTTCACATCCAACAGAGGAGAATGCAGCACTCGTTCCCGCATAGTTGAGCGCAAAGATTGCAGATAATCTGGATTTTGGGCTAATGCGATCGCTTTTTGAACATACTCGGCGGCACTATGGGCAATACAATTATCCAAACCAACACTATGCAAAATACTTGCACTCATGCGTTCCATTTTCCGAGTCCCTGCTAGGGTGACTGTGGGTACTCCCATCCACAGAGCTTCACACGTTGTAGTACATCCTGTATAAGGTATACTATCCAAATGCAAATCAACTTGATTATAAAGATTCAGGTGGTCTTCATCAGCAGCATACCCACCATATAAAAAGATGCGTTTCGGATCAATACCCTGTTCCACAAAGGGAGTTTGAATTTTTTCCGCAATTAAAGGACTAAATACATCGGAACTCGCACATTTTAAAACCAAGCGAGAGTTAGGAACTGCTTTAAGGATTTCAATCCACAGAGCAAAAGTCTCTGGTGTCAGTTTGCGTAAATTATTAAAAGATGAAAAAGTGAAGATACCCGTTTTTTTACAGGGAAGTTCAGCTATATCGGGTGCATTTTTTAGAGGTTCATAACCCACATAACAACGGGGTAAACGCCATATAGTTTCGCTGGTTTTTTCCTGTGTATCATGGGGATGGAGAACCTGATCAGTAATCCAATAGTCAATGGTTGGTAAACCTGTGGTAGCAAAATAACCCAAGTAGGTGGTTTGAATCGGTGCAGGTTTCATCCCCAAGACCATCATTCGGTTGTTTGCCGTATGTCCAGCCAAATCAACCAGAATATCTATACGGTCGGTTTGAATTAACTCAGCTACTTGTAAATCAGAAAGACCAACTGTGGAACGCCAAGCATGGCAGATATCTATAATTTCATCTGTGATTGCATCAGGTTCATTAACTTCTCCATAGCAGAAGACCTCAACCTGGGTGCGGTCATGGTGTTGGAGAACAGGTTTAATAAATGCACTTACGGAGTGTCTGCGAAAATCAGGGGAAATATAGCCAATGCGTAAACGCCGTTGTGGATTTCTATTGTTATTATGATTACTGAGAGTTGGTAGCCATTGATTAACTACTTGTTGCTGATACCACAGTTGAGCAGAATCTAATATCTGTTGCGGTGTAAAACTGGTGAGCGAACTTAAATTATACAGAAAGCAAGAATGTAGTTTAGAATTATTGGGATTAATTTTTAACGCTTCATTTAAGAGATTAATGCACTCTAATAATTTTCCTTGTTCACCAGCAAGAAAGCCCAAAAGTTCGTAAGTTTCGCCATGATTAGGATCTATTTGTAGGCTTTTTTGGAAACATTCTTTAGCTAAATCAATTTGTCCTGTTTTATAGTAAACATAACCTAAGTTTTTGAGTGCATCAATGTAATTAGGATCAATTTTTAAAGCTCGGCGATAAGAAGATATAGCTTCTGAATGGTATTTTTGATTTTGCAAAACACAACCAATATTATAATGGCCCAAAACACAATCTGGATCTAGGTCAATTACGGAGTGAAAACAGCTTTTAGCTTGTTCCCATTTGCGTTGACGCACCAACATTGCGCCAGTATCGTTGATTTGCTCGATGAGTTGAGGCAATAATTCCAACTCTTTTTCCCCTAGCAGATTCTGAATAAAATCTGCACCTTCTCCTTGTTGCCAGAGTAAAGCTAAATTGAATTTAGCACCTTGGTGATTTTCGTCTATTTGTAAAACTTGAGAAAACTGCTCTATGGCTTTGATAAAATGCCTTTGACGTTTAAAAATTAATCCTAAACGATAATGAGCTTTAGTATAATCGGAGTTGATAGTGATAGCATTAACATAACTATTAATAGCTTTTTCCCACTCATCCTGTTCTTCATATACAAACCCTAGATTATAGTGGGATTTAGCTAATTGAGGCTGGATACTAACAGCACGTAAATACCATTGTTCTGATAGTTGTAGATCATTTTTTAAGATTAGGGATGTTGCCAATAAATGGCAAACTTCTGCAGCTTCCTGTAACCGCCCCATAGCAATGAATCTAGTAACCAGATGTTTATCAATAGACTCATAAAAATTTTCCCGCAGTTCTCCTGACTTGACACGGTGAACTTGAGCAAGAAGTTGATCAATGTGTATAAGTAGCTGTTCTAATTGAATTGATGCCAAATCCTGTTCTAATTTTCTAGATAAACTAGCTTCATCTTCGTCATGAAAATGCAGTAATAATGGACTGAGTAAAGCTTCAATTAGTAAGCATTGTTGAGGATTGAGAATATTTTGCCATTCTTTTGTTATCTCTTGCTCTAAGGGGTAATCTTTTAAGAACAGGTCAATTTCTGCTTCTGTTACTAAAATTTCTAAATATTCCGCTAACCACGCAATCGCTGAATTTGGTTGTGCAAGTAAGATTTCTCTGGAAATTAATAAAGTTTTATTAACATCAGGAAACCACTTTTTCTGGTATTGTTGCCAAAGATTAATAAAGATAGATTCAAAAGTTTCCTTCTGCTTTGGGGATGTAATAACAGCAGCTAGAATTTGACGGGGGTCTTGATGTAGATAAATGCTCTTAGTTTGACCTTGATGAATTTTTTCTAAGGCTGTTTCTGAAAGAGTCTGATATTGGATTAGTGTTGTTAGTTTAGGTTCTCCTTTGATTTCCAAATAAGCATCAATTTCAGTTGCTGTTTTACAAGCTGTCCCTTGAATATCAATTTTACCAGTTTGAGTGAGCAGGGCTTGGCAAAGGTCGTAACACAGAGTTCTTAAATTCTGAGCAGTGCCACCACAAAATATAATCATAGTTACCTTTAAAACTTGTTAATTTCAGTAAAATTTGCTAAAGAAATAATATTTATCTAAATTCAAATCACACAATGAAAAATTAATGTTCGTATTTTGCTAATCAGTAATGTTGGGCAGACTGGATGCCCACCCACAAGGTTGTATAATTTATCAAGCAGCAATTAAAACCACAATTAATCTAGAGCAGCAGAACCGGCACTTTGCCATGATTTCACAATGCCGATAATGTCACCAAAGCGAACATCATTAATAGCAGCATCAATGGCGCGAGCGATCGCAGCTTGAATAGTTTTGTCTGTATAATTGGTTGTACCAGCATACATATTTCCCTTAGTAATTGTCACTTGACTAGGATCATGGCCTCCAGCACCATAATTAATTCTTAATATCAGTTGACCAGTCGGAGTAATGGAATTTTGGGGAAATACAATTTCTGATGCAAAGCTATTAGTTGTACCATTTGATAAAACGCTAGTCACTGCCGCTGAGGCTCTAGACTGGGAATCATTACCGATAAACTGAGCCTGAGCAGGTTTCTCTGCAATAAATGAGGTTGCAACTGCACCCCCTACCAATAAAAATGCAATGACTGATGCTTTTGATGTGTGGGTAAAGTTGGTGTTCATGGTTGGGACACTCTATTTGTTGACTATCCCAACCTTTCCCAACTTCAATTTTCACATCTGGAGAAAATACCGCAGACATTGACTCAAATTCAGAATAAAATAAGGTCATCCCCCAGTTAATGCAGAGAAGATGAACTATAATTAACTACAGGACATAGGGATTGAATTTTCCTGTCTATGTCCCATAAAGGTGGTTGACGATTCCTTCTATCCCCTTTTATTAGTAGGAATCGCCGACTTTCCTTCATTAGTCCAACGCCGCAGAACCGCCACTTTGCCACTGTTTGACGATACCGATAATGTCACCAAAGCGAGTAGCGCCTTCAGCAGAATCTATCGCACGAGCAGTAGCAGCTTCAACTGTGCTGGCAGAATAAGTTGCAGTACCAGCACTCATGTTTGCTGTTGTAATAGCAATTTGGCTCGCATCTGAACCGACACTAGCATAAGTAGCACTAATTGTTAAAGCACCTGTCGAAGCTATAGACTGCTCTGGAAATACGACTTCAGCCGCAAAGCTGTTGGTTACACCATTGGTTAAAACGCTGGTGACAGCACCAGATACTCTAGACTGAGAATCAGCACCGATGAATTGAGCTTTAGCTGGTTCAGCAGAGATGAATGAAGCTGCAACTGCACCACCTGCTAACAGAGAAGAAATAGCAGCAGCTTTTAATGTTTTGTTAGATTTAGCGTTCATGATTGGTAACTCCTAGTTTTTTTACTAAAACTTACACACTACAAAAACTTTGCATCATTTGTATTGAAGAATTTTCTTCATTTCAGGCTGTGTAACGTTCCGATAGGTAGGAATTTTTCAAGAGCATGAAACAAAGACTCTTTTTAGTCAGCCATCCTGATAAGAATCAGGATGGAAAAACTCAGCTTCTGAAACTATACAGATGGATGTTTGATTGCTTTGGCAATGGGTAAGAATCTATGTTTAATACCTTACACGGAATATTGGAAGGTTGTTACGGGGAAAATATTGAAATTTTAAAAATATCAAATAGTAAAAATACTGTAAATCACTTAATAGTTTTTTGGGTATATCCTGTTTAAACGTTCAGTATTTTTATAATTCGTTACCAGCGTAATAAAAAATCACCTTAGAGTTGATTAAAGAATTATCGTTAATTTTCAGCAATAACTGTAACTGTTTATTTGGCAAGATTATTAAAGATTATATTTACGTAGGCAAGCCAATTTGTACCTACGTAACACTACTTATTTTTTCAATCCCTACACTGAAAAAAAACAGTAATTAGCTCACCATAATCATGTAAAAAAAATTCTGATAAAAGCTAAATCAACTGTTATTATTTGGCTAAATGGAGATTTGTTCACAGCTATTTGAGATGTATATGTCTTGCTGACTCAGACTTTTAGCCAATGCTTCCAAAACTACAGTCTTAAATTTGGATGAGGATCAATACTGCTCGGTTAAAGTTTGATCCCCCCAACCCCCCTTTTCAAGAAGAGCTAAATTTCTTAAAGTCCTCCTTTTTGGGTGGTATTTAGGGTTATTTGCAAGGATCTTGCATCTTAACCGAGTAGTATTGGGATGAGGATTAGATTGCTTTCTAATGGTTAAGATCACAAACATTTACATTTTTGTAACTGGTTAAGAGAATGGTTGTGTTGAGCAATAATTTTCAATACAGAGATTTTTGTGCGATAAAAATTCGACAGTTCATCAGAGAATGCAAACTCAACCGCAACCGCATTTAATCTAATTCCAATATTTAAGATTGTTATGAAGAAAGAATATCTTTTCTGGAATAGTGGGCTTTTCTTAACTCTGTCAATATCGGCTCTATTACCGATAAAAGTCATTGCAACCGAGCCAGACACAGTTGACGAACTTATGAGTGTCAAGACAAAAAATCAGAATAGTCATACCGAAAGACAGTTAAATTCAACAGAGGCAGTTTTTGACCAAAAAGACTTAACTTATTCTCCTCCAGAGCAAACAAACGTTATTTCTTTTTCACCAGAGCAACAGTTAATCAATACAAAAATCAATCCCATTCACAATTCTGCATATCAGTTACCAGAAAAGCTCCTACATACAACCAGAAGTTGTCGGGGACATACCCTGGAAAATTCCCCACTCATACCCATGACCACAGAAGATAACCCCCATACTCAGGAGGACTTTCAGCCAAAAATATCCGTTTGTGAAGATAATAATACCTCCTTTGCACTATCTGACTACAGTGCTGGTGAAATTCTTCATGACGATTCCGTGCAGAATATAAATACAAAATTTCCCATTGCTTCATATTCTAACGCATCTTTATCTGAAGCTACTCTTACAAAAGAGAATTTAATTGCACAATCAACGAATAATCAAATTCAAGCACAATTTAATCCAGTTGAGCCAAATTTGCCTGTAGTTCCCAAGGAAATACCCTCTTTACCTATTCCAGAGGAGAAACCAGAAGATAAACCAGAAGATAAACCAGAGGATAAACCCCAATTAACACCAGAAGAAAATAAAAAAGTGCTGAGAACCTTAATGCGTAACTTGTTAGACAACAGTGCATCAAGATATCCATTTCTGGTAAATACAAGTGATAAACTAATTATTAATCCCCGGAATTTTCAACCTTTAAAATTTGAGTTTTATTCAGATTTCAGTTTAGACCTAGATAAGTTTGAAGTAGGTAATTCTTTTCAGACAGGAGAATTTAGCGATATTCTCATTAAATCAGCCAATATTTCTTTTTATCCCGATGACGAACAATTTTATTGGATTTTAGATAGAAATCGAGTAGTTATTAATACTGAAGGTAGACATTTGAATGTTGGTTATCAGGGAAATTATTCTCAACAAAAATTTCGACAAATTGCTAAAATTTCTACAGTTTTTTGGGGAGTCCAAACAGTATTTGCTATTCCCAATGTCTTTGAAGATTTAGTTAGGGATAATAATTTGAATGAGATAAATATTATTAGTGCTGCTGCGGAAATAGTATTACCTAAAGGAGAAAATCTAGCTGATAATGCCAGTTTTACTATTAATGTAACTAGACCTGATAGTAGTTTTTTTGAAAAATTTATTCCCCTATATGACACCCGCAAAGCAACCACAGATTCACTGCTAGGAGGAGGTTCTTTATTTGGGAATTTAGATGCTACGAATACACCTAAATTTTTACAAGGGTTTCCAACTGTAAATTTACAACCTTTATTAAATAATGGTGTCAAGCTGGAAATTGGCAGTATTATACCCCGTGAAAATCTTGCTGCCGCTGGACTAACATTAGGTAATGTTTTCACTAAACAGGGATTTGCTTTTAACTCTCCTATTACTTCTTTTCCAGGAATCAAAACTTTGCAAGTTAATCAAAGTGACAACAATGATATTGTTGCAGTTCTCAGCAATCCTTTTCTAACTAAAGAACAAAGAGATTTTCATTATCTCAACTCCTTGATGTGGTATAACCTTGGGCAACAAGATCCTGAAGTTGCCACTTTTTCTACATCAGATCCTCCAAATCAAGATTGGTTTAGATATAGTTTGAGTTGGTCTCATAACCGGACTTTACTGCAATATGATCCAGAAAAAATCAAGTTAAATTATTTGAATGTTTTTGCTAATCCAGGTTTATCTATAACTACAGCACAATGGAAAGATACTGATTTAAATCAAACCACAAACGCTAGTCTAGGTTTAATGATGGGTAGCGTCTTTAATTTTCTCAATCCGGGTAATTTGAATGAAACTATTAGTGAAGCGAAAGAAAAGTATAAAAATTTGCAGCCTTTAGCTACTCTCAATACGAAGGCTACATCTCAACAACGAAGGCAAATGAATGAACGGTTAAATAATACACTTAATTATGCTAATACTAATAGCAATCTTAGCCAAGTTTCAGGAAGTTATACTTTTGCGAGTAATATTACTCCAGATAGTTCATTATTATTCCAATTGAGAACAGGTATTTACCGCAGGAGTGTACAATTTACTGAGCAAAAAATAGAACCGTGGACTCCTGAAGCGCCTGTTATCATAGATTTTGTTCGTCCCAGTGACTTGGGGCCAATATTTTTTACTGGTATTAATATTCCCACTAATTTAACTCAAATTAATGCTCCAGAAACGTTTGAAGTTACTTTTATTCGCGGTGAAACTTCAGATGGAGAAGTTTTATTTGATCAATCTTATGTTTTTGACAATAATTTGTCCAGTATGTTTACAACAGTTCCTATTATTGGATCAGAAAAAAGTTATGACCTAGATTTTGGAAGGATAAAACTGAGTACGTTTCCACAAAGAGATATTGAAACATCTTCTTATACTGGACATCTTTATTTACCAACAATTGAGTTGGTAACTTCTGGAAGTATTGATAACTTTAGTTATGCCCTATCTACAGGAATATGGTTTAATCTATTTCCAGATTCTGCACCAATGATTGATAGTAATTTGGGTAATTTAAATCCTAATGCTACAGTAGAAAGTTCCATGGGAGGAATGTTGAAATTTGCAGCTAAGGCAGATTTTAAGAATATATTTTATGATAAAAAAAAACAGTGGCAAACGATTATAACTAATTCACCTTTTTTTTCATTAACTTATAACACTAATCCTAATAGGTTGAATATGTCGAGTATTTCTCTGGGGAATGTGTTTCAATTTGTGAAACCTAATTTTAATATTACTTTTTATCCTGTGTTGAGTTATGCGCCGACAATGCTCAATCCTAATATTAAATCTAGTAGTTTAGGCGATATAGGTGCTTTTTTTCTCTTCAATTTTTCCCATAAAGTTGGTTTTAATTTTAATAGTTCTATCTCTCTAGGCAATCCATCTTTCTACCAACTTGAAGCTACATATGATGTAATGAAAAACAAAAAAATTGGGACTTTAACAATAGGTCCTTACTATTCCAATAATTCTCTGGCTACTAAAGGATTTGAAAGTCAGGCTGAAGATCCTAACTATGGGATGATATTCCGCTATGAGAGTCCTAATTCTGGTTTGGTGATCAATTCTCGTTTAGGTAATAGTGAATATGGTTTTAGGGGACAAATGAATATGGAATTTAAGTTTTAAGATTTCGACTTTTAAATTGCATAATTAAACTGGGCAAGATGCCCAATACCACTTGCTACAAGTCGGTAAACCCACCCAAGGCAGTGGCTGCCCCACAAGAGTTTGATAAAATTTAGATATCCAAATCTAAATAGCCTAAAAAGCTTTTATAAGAAAATAAAAGGGGTATTCCAGATAAACACCCCTTCAGCTAAAATTCCCAACTAAATACTATTACAAAGAAGAAACACCATAACGGTTTTGATAGTAAGCCAAAATTTGCTTAACCCTTTCCTCATTAGTATTTGGTTTCCAAGAAATAGATAAGCAACCAATTTGACTTTGATTGTAATCAAATTCTGAAGATGTTTGAGGAATTAAATCCACATCTACCCCTTCTACTTGATGCAAATGTGCCGCTATTTCTCGATATACAGCTAAAGGTAAATTAGAGAATTCAATCCTTTTCTGAGTCTGTTCCATAAAAATAATATAAAACCGGAAATATCCGGTCATTAATTGCAGAAGAATTCAGAAGTCAGAATCTAACAGTCAGAATCAATCAGTTGGGAATATTGATAACTCCGTTCAAATCAGATTCAGAATTTAAAAGTAGCACAATTTTAAAACGGTGTACCCATGGAAATTAAACCACCCGCAGCAGTTTTTGACGGTTCAGTGGTGGGTTTTCCTTCCACTTTTTTGGCTACTTCAATCCCGTATTGTTCAAAAATGACAATCGGCTCAGAACCTCTATTCATTTCAATCCGTTTAATCAAAACACCATTACCCAATCTTTGTCCCGCTTGCACATAACGGCTTGTTGGTTCATCCGGTACTCTGATAATTGCTTGGGGTTCCCTACCAATTAAAACTACACCACTTACCAAAACTGCTTGTGCGGCTTCAGGTTGTGGTGGTGGCGGTAATAAAGGCTTTATAGGCGCTTTAGCAATGACTTGAGGTAAAACCTTGGGAAGAACTGGAGTGAGTGGAGGTTTTGGTTTAGGCAGAATGGCAGATTTTGAACCAGGCTTACCGTTTTGCCCTACCTGGGCTGGATTGGTTTGTGGTTGTCTTGGACTTCCTGTTTGCCCTCTTTGCCGTGTCTGTCCTGGCTGTCCTGTTTGTGGTTGGATTGGTTGAATAGGCAGAGGAGGCAATTTAGGAACTTCTCTTTGCTGCATACCGCTGGACATTGGCGGTAATATCGGCTTGACAATTTCCGCAAATGGGTCAGGTCGCCCTTTTTGTACCAAATCGGCACGCACATCGCCTTTAGTCGATTCAATCAAGCCAGGATTATTTGGACTAAGTGCTTGAGTCGTTTTAGGAGATACCACAGGATCGCCAAAAGGTGCCTTCTCTGCTGGTTTCTGCGCTTCCACTTGGGGAGTTGAGGCAGGGTTAGGAGTCTGGGTGGCTTCTGGTGTGTCTCCGATAGTACATCCAGCGATCGCCAACGTTAAAATAGCCGCAGCTGTAATTTGTGAATTTATACCCATTAGCTGTTCTCGAAAGCTATAGGAAAGTTTACTTATGGAAATCAACACGCCCGAAATTTGTATTCAGGCGAAGTCTGTTTCTTTTATAACCTACATTTTGACACTTCGAGGGTTGTTTTTAACACTTTCAGCCCAGCACAACAACAGTTTCAGATTATTTGGTTGTTAATTGTCAGCCGCACCCATAATTTGTTTCAACAAGTCCAGTCCTTTTTTGACTCTACGAGAAACAGTAACTACACTAATCCCCAAATGTTCTGCAACTTGCTTCTGTGTCAAATCATGCAAAAATACGCACTCTAAAACTTCACGAGTGCGGTTTTCCAACTGCACTAGTGCTTGTTGCAGACGTATTTGGTCTTCTTGGGCTAGTTGAAAGCTGCGATAATGAGGATCTGGAACCAATTCACCCAAGCAAGTAGAGCCTTCTTCTCCATCCTGCACTGGTACATCTAGGCTTAAGGGAGAACGATTAACCCATGCTAATTTAATCTCTTGCCATTCACTTTGAGGAATTTCCAATGCTGCTGCTATTTCCGCGTCGGTAGGTTGGCGGTTGTATTTTTCTCGCAAAGAACGGGAAATACCTATTGCTTGTTGTTGTAGTGCTAACCAGCGTCGGGGTATTCGCATGGTCACGCCTTTATCTCGAAGGTAGTGTTGAATTTCCCCGCGAATATAAGGTGTGGCGTAGGAACTAAAGGCGTTGCCTTTGGATAGTTCAAATTTTTCAATAGCTCTGATCAAACCCAAACAGCCGACCTGGAGCAAATCTTCGTAGCTTTCATGGCATTGATTGATCCAGTAGTGAGCTTCTTTTCTCACCAATCCAAAATTTAGTTTCACTAGTTGATTGCGAAGGCGTTCTGAGGGACATTGCTCATATTCTCGCAACATCTGCGAAATCTCATGTTTCAGTTCGTTGGTGGCTGTAGTAGGCATGGCACATTGGGGATTTAGCAAATAGTGGGTTTTATTAATCGCTCTCAAACTTAGCTGTGATCACGCTGTAGGAAGATAGACACTGTTCTTGAACAACCCATAAAGCCATCAGCCAGACTAAAATTTTTGGCCAGAAATAGATTCTGAGAATGGGTTGAAAATTGAGCGCGATTTTCAGCGGAGTTACTTTTTTGGTTTGAATTAAATTTGGTCTGTTGTAGCTTATCACACAACTCCCATAGAAACAAAATATACAATTATGTCCCCAATGTCAAACCGGGATCGTACTTAATTTAACAAATATAAATATGAGATTTACTTATAAGTAGCGAGTGATTATATCGATTATTTTTCTAGATTGGTAAAACTTATTGGCTAGTAATAGTACGTATTCAATTCCATTAAATTCATGTCATCTTTAAAAATACCAATTCAACTACTGTTTATTTACTGAAAAATCAAAGGGATAAGGAATTAGTTCAGAGTTTGCCATCCGCAAAAAAACCCAGCAAAAAAACCCAACTGCCCCTTAAAAAAGCAAGGCAGTTGGGTTAAATTTTATTAATCAGGCGGATTTAGCCGCGATTTGCTTCAACGCGACCGTAAAATAAACCCCGAATTTTGACTTCTTTTGGTTCGCCAGCACCTAAATCTGTATCAGAGGGCTGTTCACTCTCGAAAGTACCAGCTATTTCGCCAGTAGCATTGTCTACTTTAGCTACTTGTAAAGAAATCTTGCCATTGAGGATTTCTGCACGTTTCACATTAGCGCGGGTTAAATCATCATCGTCAGCTTGGGCAGGCAAGGCTACAGCATTATCATAGCCAGTCACGACACCACGACCTTTGGGATCTAGGAAAGAAGCACCCCGATAGGAAGGAACCTTAAAAGTACCTTCAAAGTCAGTTGAAGTGTTGATGCTGGTCAAATTAGGCTGTGTTTGTGCAACCAAGTTTTTGATAGTAAACAAGAAAGGTACCAGTTCACCACCAGGAAGTTTGACCGTGATAGCTTGGAAATCAAGACCATCTTTTTCTACAAAGGTCAGACTATTATCTGGGTTGATTTTTAGGTCGCCTTGTACTTGGTCAATGGTAGACGTATACCTAGTCAACAATCTACCAGCTACAAATTCAGCTTCTTGCCGTTTGTTAGCAGGTTCTTCTTTGACAAAGTAATTGGTAGGTTCTAAGCAAAGTTCTTTGATGGTGTAGGACTGGCTGCCATTGAGAGCAATGGAACCACGACTTGTTTCTGCCAGCTGAGGGCATTTGTTAGCCAAGCCAGTGCCTCGAATTTGTTCGTAAGTCAGCAAGTCTTTGCCGCTCGATGAGGGAGCATCACTACAAGCGGTTATTAGCCCCAAGCATAAAGCTAAGAATGCAACTATTAAAGCGCGATACCTCATGGTCAACCTCAATGTCATTAATATCTAACTTGTAAAACTACTCTACTAAACGTACTTAAACGCATTTCGTTATGGAGTTTCAAGGTTTAGCAGATACAAAAGTGCTAACAATTGCTAACAATTGCCTGCTTTTTCTTCCTGTTTCATCCTGGAAGTGTCGGCACTACCCCCTTCGGGATTCAGCAGTCGCACCCTGCGGGAAGCCACCCTTCGGGTGTCTACATGGGATAAACCCCCAAGACCGCGCTGCTTCACCAGTCCACAGGCTAACACGGTCAAATTGACCGCTTCTTTGCTTAAATTAACGGCAGCGTTCAAATCTCTGTCACACTTAAACCCACAGTATTCACATTTAAATACTCTTTGAGACAGTGACAAAGATATTTTTTTCTCACCACAGCTAGAGCAAGTTTTACCACTGGGATAAAACCTATCCACAATTACTAACTTACTACCATAAAGTTGAGCCTTGTACTCTAAACTGCCTACGAAATTCATAAAATCCCATATCAGCTATAGCTTTAGCATCAGCTAACATCCCGGATACATTTAAATCCTCAATCCCTATCACCGCGTGGTTTTTGCTCAAATAGGTGGTGATTTTATCAAGATATGGGCTGAAAACCCTTGAGGCTTCGCCGTGAGCTTCAGCCGAACGGTTAAGTTTTGGAGCTTGGCGCAAAAACTTAACCGTCCTTCAGGCAAGGGATGAAAGCCTATTCAGGGCTTTAGCTCGGAGAGTGTCAAGTAATGTATCTTTCCTATAGCGTAGAGTGGCGTTAGCCATATGTATGCTATTTTTTTGTAGTCTTGCTATTTTGATTTGGGCTTTTCGGTAATTACTTGAACCAATTTATTTATGCCGATTCTAGTATTGCATTCTTGCTAGTTTAGACTCATTTTTTTATAAATCTTTACTCCATCAAATATTTCTGCTGTTGATAATGTTCCTAAATGATTTACTCCTAAGTCTACTTCTACAAACTCTTGTTTATTAATGGTTTCACTTATTTATACTTTTATTTTCCCAGATCTAAACCATCTATCGGCTTGTTTACTTATTGTGACTGATTTGGGTTTATATGCTGTTGGTAAAATTTCATAAGTTTTTATCTACCCAATTACAGGAACTTTTGCTTTTCTGTGGTAGATGTGAATTGAGCCATCTAAATGTAAAGGAATCATGTCTACCTTTTTTCTTGAAGCGCGGAGCGTCGCGAGGCATGAAGCAATCAGGATATCCTTTGCTTTTTTTGAAAAAAGATTTAAAGGCATCTGACAAGTACCTCAATGCGTATTGAGGAGCGCATTTAGATACCTCATAATAGTTAGCTTTTTGCCCACTGTTAATTAACCCCCTTGCCCATCCTCCCTTTTTTCGGGTGTTTCGGGTATTGTATTGTAAAACTTCGCCAAATATTACTTTTATAGAACAGCAGCAGAAAATTACATGAACAATGACCAAAATTTGCCATCGGGGAATTTATCTGCTAAGTTGCAAGCGATCGCCGCTGCGGTGCAAGATGCAGCCCAATCTTGTCAAGGAGATGTTACAGCATTATTGGCTTTGCTGCGACAGTTAGAAAAATTACATAAAGAGATTCGTGATGGAATTTTTCAAGATAGTTTGCCTGATAACCGCCAAAGACTCTACGCACTTCTCAAAGATATTGAGTCTGAGGGGGGTTGGCCTTATATTGAACGTATGCGATTACAAGCTTTTTTAGTGAATTTACCAGTAGAAATTGCTCAGGAAAATCCTGTTATCAAAAACACTAATGACTCGCTAGATACTGAAACCGGGGCAGAATGGTAATTTAAAAATCAGTTATTAGTTATCCGTTATCACCTTTTACTGTTTCCCATTCCCTATTGCCAATGACTCAGGACTAATGAAATGACTGGCGCGACAAATAATCACCTAAACCTGATACAGTATCAAGGGTTTTCAAGTATTTTCTTTGCTCAAATCAATTGATCATCCGAGCGCATCTCACGAATTGGACTGAAAGCAGAAAGGGGTTTTCATGGCCGGTATAGTATCAGTTTCCCGTAAGGATTTAGCCCAACGCCGTAAAAAATTACGTCGGCAGCAGCAAAAGAAAATTATCCAGACTATTTGGCGGACATTGGCCGCTAGTGGTCTGGCAGGTGGATTACTCTGGGTAACACTCCAACCAATGTGGGTGCTAAAGGCTCCTGCACAAATAGTTATGACATCAGGTAACCAATTATTATCCGAGCAAACTATTCAGTCGCTTTTGGTGCTGTCCTATCCCCAATCTTTATGGCGGATTGAACCTTCTGTAATTGCTGAAACTTTAGAGCAACAACCAGCTATTGCACAAGCAACTGTCAGCCGTCGTCTGTTTCCTCCTGGGTTAATGATCAAAATTCAGGAAAGATTCCCTGTGGCAATGACTCACACTCCAGCAGGGCAAAGCACAACCAGTTGTAATACTCAGCCTCAATCTTCGGAAAACTTTGTCAAACAACCAACACCTTCCTGTCCGCAAAATAGTGTTGCTCAGAGCAAACAGGGTGATGTAAGTTTACTGGATGCCAGTGGAGCTTTGATTCCTCTAGAAAAATACACTGCACTTAACCCCACTGGTAAATTACCTAGTCTGAAAGTTATCGGTTTACCAGAACAATATCGCCCCTACTGGACTCAACTTTATCAAGCTATCAGTCAGAGTTCTGTGAAAGTGATGGAAATTGATTGCCAAGATCCCACAAATTTGATTTTGAAAACAGAACTGGGAACTGTACATTTTGGTGTTCCTACTGCCCAATTACCTGAAAAAATCCAGGTACTTGTGCAAATGCGGCATTTACCAGCAAAATTTAAGTCCAGACAATTAGCCTATATCGATATCAAAAATCCTGACTCGCCTTTAGTACAAGTGAACCAAAATCAGAAGATTAACTCCCCAGATCCTTAACAAGCTGTAGCCTGTTTGAGTACATCAGTTTTCAAGGATAAAAATATTGGTTAGTTTTAAGGTTTGCCCCATCGAAACAAAAATTGGCATTAAGTTTTTATTAAAATGGCAGGATAAATGATAGAAACACCTTGGAGATAGGATTTATGCACGTCGATGAAAAATCAAGGGTTTGGACTGAGTGTAAGGGAGCCAGAGCCGTGGGGAGGAGGTCTTAGGTTTCCCCCCAGATGGAACTGCCGTTGTCTCGTGGTGAATACTTTGTGTTTTTGTGTATTCAAGCTCAGAGATATGTGACCAAAAATCAGCAAAAATGCATTTCTTAAGTATTTTATTCAATAATTCATAAAAATTTAGACAGTAATTCACTGCGAAATGTAGTATTTATCGAAAAAATGCACAAATAAAGCTGTAAAATTGATTACTAATAAAAATTTTTAGCAGAAATAATGGGAGGATACTGAGCATAAACAATATTAATGACGCTACACTGGGACAAATTAGGAACATAGTATTGAAAATCTTAATGTCTAGATCAAGTTATATAAACCGATTTCCGGACAATGATAGGTATACTTTTCTAGAATTAGTTATGCGATTCCCTGCGGGACGCAACGCGAACGCATAAGCTTCCCACTTATCCCATAGCTAATTATCGCACTTCAAATCTGGTTAGATTTAGAAGTAGTGATAACAATAGAAAAAAGTGCCATAGCTGGTGACAGCCTCCAACTAAACTATAGTTGACTCTTAGGTGCATAACACCAGAAAAAGTCGTTTATCTACCTTCATAAATCCAATGACACTTGATAATAACCAAGAGCTTACCTATAAAAATTCCCAATCTGTGGGACAACCAGGGTTATCTTTGGCAGTTGGCTCAAATAATCCCTTCGGTAGTTCCGGGCTAAATTTCGGACAAAGTAACGATAGTAAAAAGATCACGGAAAATAGCCGGATTGGTGAAATTGTCCCCGGCCGAGTCGCCAATATTAAAGTGATTGGTGTCGGTGGTGGCGGAGGCAATGCTGTTAACCGCATGATTGAGTCTGATGTCTCTGGGGTAGAATTTTGGTCAATTAACACCGATGCCCAAGCTCTTACCCTAGCCGGCGCTCCTAGTCGGTTGCAGATTGGACAGAAGCTGACCAGGGGTTTAGGTGCAGGAGGTAATCCTGCCATTGGTCAAAAAGCAGCCGAGGAATCTCGTGATGAGATTGCTACGGCTTTAGAAGGTGCAGACCTTGTATTTATTACTGCTGGCATGGGGGGTGGAACGGGTACAGGTGCAGCCCCCATTGTGGCAGAAGTAGCGAAAGAAATGGGCGCTCTGACTGTGGGTGTAGTTACCCGGCCATTTGTGTTTGAGGGACGGCGACGCACTAGCCAAGCCGAGCAAGGTATTGAAGGTTTAAAAAGTCGGGTTGATACCTTGATCATTATCCCCAATAATAAGCTGTTGGAGGTAATTCCCGAACAAACACCTGTACAAGAAGCCTTTCGCTATGCCGATGATGTGTTGCGTCAAGGGGTACAAGGAATTTCTGATATTATTACGATTCCTGGGTTGGTCAATGTTGACTTTGCCGATGTGCGAGCAGTAATGGCAGATGCGGGATCAGCATTGATGGGAATTGGTGTGAGTTCTGGCAAATCTAGAGCTAGAGAAGCAGCGATCGCCGCGATTTCTTCACCATTATTAGAATGTTCTATTGAAGGTGCTAGAGGAGTTGTCTTTAATATTACTGGTGGTAGCGACCTCACCCTCCATGAAGTGAATGCTGCGGCGGAAACAATTTATGAAGTGGTTGATCCCAATGCCAATATTATTTTCGGAGCAGTAATTGATGACAGACTGCAAGGAGAAGTCAGAATTACCGTTATTGCTACTGGGTTTACAGGAGAGATCCAAACTGCACCACAACAAACTGTGGCTAACGTTAGACCTGTAACTCCCACAAATACCAGGAAACCAGGGGTACAACCAACTGTTAATCAACCAACCCCAACTCCCGAACCCAAGGAAAAACCATCATTAGATATTCCTGATTTCCTCCAACGACGACGCACACCACCCAAAAATTAAGTGATTGTAGATTTGAGATTTTAGATTAATTTAGCAGTCTCAGTTCTAGCTTTTGTGCTGTATACAATTTCTTAGTTTTAGGGTTTATCACCAGGGTAGGGGTCAGCAATTTAGTTGCCAACCCCATATTTTCTTTGTATTTTTTGTATTTAGGGCTTGCTGATAGCGTAGCTTGGCAATAGCCATATAAACCGAAGACCTGGATAAATGAAGAGCTACAGTTCCCCATTAAAATCCTGTAAATCCTTGTATCAAGAATGAGCATTATTTTGTGTTAAAGCCAGACGAAGATTTTTTTTAGCTTCTTCTTTAAGAGAACATCCGTGTTTCTTTGATTGTTCTTGCAGAAGATATTTGATGTGATTATCAACGTTAGAGATGGTGATATTATTCATAAGCTATTCAACAATTTGCATATCTCACACGTATTGTATAACAGAAGTTTTAGATCCCCTACTTCTTGAAGAAGTCGGGGATCTGGATAATTGAACAATTGTTAATTAAGTATAAGCACTGTATACTCACTTTTATTCCTGTGATATTTTAAATGCAAGTAACTCGTCACATCTACCCATCTGTATGAATTACTCAAGCCTCAGAACGGCTGCTGATATCATTAACGCCTTTCGAGAATGTCAAAATGCAGGTGAACAAATTGATTTATTTGAAGCATTAGCGACAAGTGATGATCCACCTGTTGAGGCATTTGTAGATATATTAAGAAGTATTAAAGTAGAATCTGTATTAGCTTTAACTATTCAGGCATTTGGGAAGATTACTGATGCAGATATTAGGGAAAGATTGAAGCAAAGTGGTGATTTATTGGCGATTTTAAGTGAGCAAGCGAAGTCAGGACAAACAGATTTAATTCGCTGGTCTGCTGCTACGACTATTGTAAATCTTGGGTTTGATTTTATTACTGTATCTCAACATCTGACGGTAGAACCTAAGAATATTGCTGAAAAAATACTACAGAGTAAAATTAAAAAGTTTGCTGATAGAAACTTAATAGATAGTGTTGATTATGATGATTTTCTAAATTTCTGGATTTTTGGAGATTCTTATAAGTTAAGAGAAATTACTAATAATTATAATTTTTGGACTTTACATCAAGAATGGAAATCAGAAAAAAACAAAGGATGGAAAGAAGAAAGAAATAGTGACAAAATAGAACGTCTCAATAAATTTTCTGTTTGTTGGGATATTGTGCATCAGCTTAATTTAAGAGGTATAAAAGATGCCAATGCTGCTTTAGCTAGGGCTGAAGCTATGGGAGATAATGCTACACCATTTGATGAAAATGAGGTGTTTGAAGGTATTGCTCAAATAATTGCATATGAATATCTTTTACCAGAACATATACAAATTGCAATTGAAACTCAACTTCATTGTTTAGAAAGTAGAAATAGAGAAATTAGAAATTTCGCCACTATTAATCTTTATCAAATAGCTAAAACACACAGTTCATTACTAGGTAAATTTAATAAATGTTATCAACCAAACTTATCAATGGCGATATTTTTAATTAAAAAAGAAATTAATTCAAATTTTTTGGCAGATATTTCTTATAAAGAAATGAAAGAGATAATTAAGAATTTGATAATCTTATTACCAACATTACGCAGAAAAGGTGTAAAAAATGATTGCCAGCATTTTTTAGATAACCTAAAAAATGAAATGAAAGAAAGGAAAAGATTATGTGATAGTAGATATAAAGAAATACGAGATTTAAAATCTGGACTAGATGAACAAATAAAGCAAATCCGAGATACTAAGTCTCAGGTATATAAAAGCGTAATTGCAAATAATAATTTTAAAGATATTCCCTATATAAATATAGAACAAAATGAGGGATATGATTTGATTTTGAATAAATATATCTATTCTTTATATGATGAAGGATTACGATTAAAAGATGAAATAAATAAGTTTTATGATGCTAAACTTCAGGAAATACAAGATTTAAAATCTAAACTTGATGAACAACTAATGAAAATCCAATCTATTAATTCTGATGTATATAAAAGCGTAATTGCAAAACATAAATTTGAGAATATTAAATATATAGATAAAAGTAATCAATATAGAATATGTATAGACGTATATAGACCAGAAAATTACCAAAACACTATTTGCTATATAGTTATAAAAAACATAGAAGAAAATGACCAATATGATTCAATATTAAATAATTATTTACTGTCTTTAAGTAATGAATCATCACGATTAAAAGGTGAAGTGACGCAGTTTTATGAATATTACTCTTCTCAAGATTATAAAGAAAATGAATTAGCTATTATAGATGCTAATATCGCTAGACAAAAAGCAATTCTTAAAAAAGCTAAATTAGAAAAATTAATAACCATTTTAACTTCTTTATTTATTATTATTGTTATGTTTATTTTTATTATCTTTATATTTAAATTCATTTTTAGAAAAATGACAACTATTGAAAATACAATAAAATCTTCTAAGAAAAATATTGAAGAAGCAAAAAATCGAAAATTACAAAAATTAAATGAACTCGATAGACCTTCTCTTCATCTTAAAGATGAAGAGAAAAAGATATTAAATTTATTATCAATTTCACAACCAACCACCACTGTTACTCAAGAAAACAATACGCCAATAAAGAGCAATACTACGTCTCAAGCCAATGTTGTTACTACTCCCTCTGGATTACAATATGTGGAACTAGTAGAGGGAACAGGTAAAACTCCCAAATCTGGACAAACCGTTGAAGTTCACTACGTCGGTATTTTAGAAGATGGGACTAAATTTGATAGTTCACGCGATCGCAATCAAACCTTCAAGTTTAAAATTGGCACAGGACAAGTAATTAAAGGTTGGGACGAAGGAGTAATCACCATGAAAGTAGGTGGCCGTCGTCAACTAATTATTCCCTCAGAATTAGGTTATGGTGCGCGTGGTTCTGGTGGCGTTATTCCTCCCAACTCTACTTTAATTTTTGACGTAGAACTGATCAGCGTTCAATAGTAATGGGGCAGAAGTGTTGAATCCTGCAATAAAACTTTACAGTCTTTGCCTTCTATCCAGGTAAAATTCCTGGTCTATTGAGAATAGAGTGATTAACTGCTCAAATTTGGTATCACCAATCAATGCACAACTTGGAAAAGATCATCAAAATCTTAACATTCAACACTTCTGTATCAATTTAATTATTAAATCAAAAATATTAAACCATGTTCCCCCTTATATTCCAAATACCCCAACTCCCAGACCTAAAATCACAAAAATACACCTCCCAATACGGCCAAGGAGTACGTCAAAAAGTCCTTAGCAGTCAAAAAGACTTCTTACTTCTCCTCAGCGATATTGGTAAAGTGTATAACCTCACCTTTTCCATACGCTATCGCTATACACCTGGTTTACCCTTCGATAAACGACTGGGTATTTATTTAGTCGTCAGTCAATCACAACCTATTTCACCTGATATAGAAACTCAAATAGGTGAAGATATTAAAAAAATTGTCACCGATGGATTTCTCAACCAATTTTATAAAATTCAACAACAAACAGAAGTTCCCCAAATTCAAAATCTCAATTGGGTAGACTGTATTGGTGAAGCAATAAAACACGAAGAAATTATCAGCACTCGTCCCAAAGATTCCTTAGCATCACTAAATACAAAAGGACTACCAAATTATTATGTACCATTGCAACTAGAAGCAGATGAAGCTAACGATATGTTAGTAGTCTGTCAAGTAATTTCTCGCTTCAACAGTCCTCTAATGCTAGAGATTACTTTTCAACCCGATACTACTACATTACAAGAAAAATCGAATTGGATAAACGCCCTAGACCAAATGTTATCCCAACTGCGACAAGCTAGTAGTGGTTCTAGTTTAAGTTCTGCTAAAGAAGGAGACAGAAACGCACAATTAGTTTCTCGTCTTTATGAAAAATATCAATCTTCCTACTTGACAGAAAGTTTATTTCGTTATAGCTTCAAAGTTTTGGGAAAAAACGAGTTAGCAGTTCGCAGCGTTTTAGGAACATTATTATTAAGTGGAACGAAAAAAAGCCGTTACCGCACAGTAATTCTCACTCCTAATCATCCCACATTTGCCACCAGTCTCACAGCTACCCAATTAGGAAAACTTTCCACCGCTACCCACTGGGAAGAATGGGATAAAGGATTAGGAGAAGCAGAATTTGGAGGTGATTCTATCACAGGTAAAGGTAGTGTGCGCGTCTTAGATTTAAAACCTTTACACCGCTACGCAACACTCAATGAAATTAGTGGTTTATTTCGCATAGTTGTACCCAGTGATGCACCTGTAGCGGGAATTAGTCAAGAAAATGATATTACCAGTTTAGATAAAGATAAACAATGGATTGATTTTGGTGGTTATGAAATTAACCGAGGTGAAGAAAACAAAATTCAAATAGAATTAAAACAACTGAATAAACACGCTTTTATTTGTGGTGTTCCGGGAAGTGGAAAAACCACCACAGCTTTTAATTTACTAACTCAGTTGTGGAGTCATGGAATCCCATTTTTAGTATTTGAACCTGCGAAAACTGAATATCGTTCACTTTTAGCTATCAATCCTAATCTAAATAAATTTACTCGCGCTGATATAGAATTTCTCAAATCTTTAAAAATCCTCACCCAAGAATTACGAGTTTACACTTTAGGAAATGATTTAATTTCTCCTTTTCGATTTAATCCCTTTGAAGTTTCCCAAGGTGTTCCTTTTTATGAACATATTTCTAATTTAGAAGCATCTTTTCGGGGTGCGTTACCTCTTTCTGGTCCCTTACCCGCTTTGCTTTCCGAAGCATTGGAAGAAATATATTATGATCGGGAATGGACAGGAAGCGAAGAGGGAACACCAGAAAATTTACAAATTCCCACCATGCGGGATTTATATGAAAAAATCACCGCTTTATTTGAAACCAAAGATTATGCAGGTGAGGTAAAATCTAACCTAAAAACAGCTTTAGAAGTGAGAATTGGGAGTTTATTAAAACGTGGTGTAGGTGCGATGTTAAATACTCAACGCAGTAGTCCCACAATTGCTGATTTATTGAAATATCCCACAATTTTAGAATTAGATTATTTGAACCAAGACCAAGCAAATTTAATGACCTTCTTGTTATTAACAAAAATTCGAGAATATATCAAACGTCAACGTACAGAAAAAGCCGGAAATCCTGAACATATTTTATTATTAGAAGAAGCACATAATTTAGTTGGGAGAAATTTAGGGACTTCCTCTGGTGAAGATGCAAATACTAAACAAGAAGCCGCAAATTATGTCACCAGAATGTTAGCAGAAATGCGAGCATTAAGAGAATCTATTATTATTGCTGACCAATTACCCACAGGAGTATCAGCAGAAGTTGTCAAAAATACAAACGTAAAAATTGCCCATCGTTTGGTGTCAGCAGATGATAGAAAAGATATCGGTCAAGCGATGCTTTTAGACCAATCACAAATGGAAGAAATTGCCCGTTTACAACCTGGTGAATCTTTCTTATATATGGAAGGTTGGTATCGTCCCCACCCGGTAAAAATTCCCTATGAAAATAGTGCTAAGGAAAAGTTAGGGGTAGAAAGTTCAATTACAAATGATAAAATTAAAGATGTGATTAAATCCCGTCTTTGGTATATTCAAGGTCAGGAAACTTTACTATCCACTGCTTTACAAGAATATCAACGTTTGTATAAAGAACACAATCAAAGTTTAACTGATATTCGGGAGGAGTTAAATCAGGTTTCTCAAGGTTGTACAGAATTACAAGTTTTATTATCAAATATCAAACAAGAAATTTTTCATCGTTTAGCTGGAGAATTACGTTTTGATTTAAACCCTATTCCTGATGAATTATCACTGCAAATAGATAGACGAATTGATGCTAATAATATTCGCAGTTTGAAGTATTTACAACTTGCTGCTAATTTAACTTTAACGGATTTGGTAGAATTACAATCTTTGGTAAATCTTAAATTGGGAATATTTGACGAATTTTATCAAAAGGTATTGGATACAAATAACTGTATTCGTCGTATTCATTATCAGCAACTTTGGCAAAAACTATCTCGTCAGATAAAAACTACTCAACAACAGATAATCAATTTAGCGCAGGTTTTAGATAGAGAATCACAGGTCGCGGATATTCAAAAATTAAAAGATAATCTTGATTATGAACAAAGACGTATTACCGATGTTGAGGAATCATCTTTAAAAGAAACTTTAAAACGTCTGCAAAATGAAAAACAAGAATTGCAAGAAAAATTAACGGAGGTTTTGAGTTTAGCTATTCAGCAAGCGAAGATTAATAAAGTTAAAAATGATTTACAAATAGGAGTAAAATAACTGTAGGTTGGGTAGAGGAACGAAACCCAACATTTACCATTATTTACACAATGTTGGGTTTCGCTATCGCTCAACCCAACCTACGATTTATGAAATTTATAAATAGGAGAAAATTACTTTGGATATAGCAGTTAAAAATCTGGTTTTATCTTACGAAACTTTAGCAAATCAGGCTATAAAATTCAATCAGGCTTATTTGCAATTGCTGAAAATATATGAAGAACTAATTTTAGCCCCTGACTGGTTTTCTGAGTTAAAAAAATCTGGAAGTTCCCCATTAAAAACTGTTGCTTCTATGCAGCAAGAACAGCAGATAATAATATCTAAATTTCAAGATTTGTCAACATTAACTGCTAAAGCACAATTACATTTTACTACTAATCCTGAAGCGGAAGAATTGAAAAATATTGCCCATGATTGCCAAATTATGATAGATTTTGTCAATACCATAGATTTGGCAGATTTTCAAGATATGTTTATTAAAATTAAGAAATAATTGAGGTTAAGAATCATGTCACAAGAATATAATGATCGCCAGGATTTAGAAAATGAAGTTAAAGACTATGGTAAACAAATTGAAACTCTGGGAGAATCACAAAAAGAGTATCAAGAAGACATAGAAAGTCTACAAGAAAAACTGAAGATGCTAAAAAGTAATAAAGGAGTTTTTGCAAATTCAGATCATAAAATGATTGCTACAATAGAAGCAGCAATTCAAACTCGTGAAACTAATGTAGAGGAGTGTAAAGAAAAAATTGGTGAAGTCAAAATTCAGATGGATGGTAAATTAGAAAATCTGAAAAATAGGATCAAAACACAAGAACAACGTATTGAGAAAATGGAAAATTTGGTTGATTCTCTCAATCATAAAAACGATTCTATAGCTAATAATATTAAAATTGAAATTCAACATGGCAAAGATGATAGGGATGATGCACAAGATAAGTCTAATGATTTGCGAAGGATTCTTGAAATAGCAGCTTCACTATCTACTGGTATTGGACTTGCTGCACAAGGTATTGCTCAATTAGTTAGCAGTTTACAATCAATAGGATTATTTAGATAAAAAGTAATGAGAAAGCTTATGCCAATTATACAAACTCAACGAAGATTTAGCTTGGTTAGAGTCATGGCTAAACTTCCTCATACCTCTCTCACTGCTATTGTTATTACTTTTTTAGTTATCCAATTTCACCGAATCAAAATAACTTTTCCTGTCACCTACTGTAGCTTCTGTTCTAGCCATTGAATGACCTGATGAGCCAGGTGAGTACCATCTAGGCGATCAATTTCCCGAATTCCTGTAGGACTAGTGACGTTGACTTCTGTGAGATAGCCACCAATCACATCAATACCGACAAAAATTAAGCCGTCTTGACGCAGTTTGTCGGCTAATAAGGCGCAAATTTCCTGCTCTCTGGGGGTAATTTGGGTTTGAGCCACAGTACCGCCTGTTGCCATATTATTGCGAAAATCAGTGCCACTAGAAAGGCGATTGAGCGCCCCAATGGGTTCGCCATTGAGCAAGATAATCCGCTTGTCTCCCTCTTTAGCCTCCGGTAAATAGTTTTGTACCATCACTGGTACTCGACCTTGGAGGGTACTTAGTTCGACTATAGAGTTAAAATTGCGATCGCCTGATTGCAAAAATAAAATCCCCTCCCCAGCTTTGTTACCCAATGGTTTCAGAACTGTTGCTCCCTTAGCTTCCACAAATTGGCGGATAACTTTTTTATCACCACTAACAATGGTTTCAGGGATGGCTTGAGTAAATTGCAGGGCATACATTTTTTCATTTGCCCCCCTTATACCACTGGGGCTATTAATCAGCAGGGTTTTATTTTGGTCAATGTAATCCAAAATGTAGGTAGCATAGAGGTAGGAATCGTTGACTGGTGGATCTGTCCGCATAAATACAGCGTCCATTGATTCCAAGGGAGTTAAGACGCTAGAGCTTAACTTATACCAAGGATTCGCGGCTACCCAACGTCCCTCCACCAACTCCACTGGTGCAAGTTCTACCTGTTGTAGCACAGCCCAAGCTTTGCTATTCACAACATTCAGTAGATTGGCCTGAGTTATCCAAACTTCATGACCGAGAATTTGTGCTGCTTCCATGAGCGCAACACTCGTATCATGGCATGGGTCAAGCTGATGGATCGGATCAATAATAAAAGCCAGTTTCACCCTTTCTACCTCAGTCATCAAGAATTTAATTGTGAGTCAATTGAGATTATCTTTCAACAAACCAGCAGTATGGCTTAGTCCACGCAGCGCAGTTCAGGAGGAAGAAGGAAAAAGGAAAAAGAAATTACAGCGGTTTTCATGTATTTAAAGCACAGTCTTGTTAATGTAATTCCTACTCTGTTCAATGCCGCTCCCTATCACAGCGTCTTGGCGCAAAGCTTTCATCAAGATGTGGTTGAACTAAGATGAAAATTGCTGTCTAAAACAGCATGAAAATAGTTTCTCTCATACTTAGCTGATGGTTTACTGCTACTGGGGCGCTGCTAAGAGGAAGGGGAAGTGTTAACAGGATTTAAATACGTAATCTGTGGAGCTTGACCTAAACCTTATTATCGGCAAGAAGAGCATCCAGTTTGCCTTTGCGGTCTAAACCGTAAATATCATCACAACCACCAATGTGATCATCATTGATAAAAATTTGAGGTAGAGAACGTTTTCCGTTTGACCTCTCAGCCATTTTATTTCTTGCTACCTCGTCTCCATCAATGTTGTATTCGATGAAATCTACGCCCTTATTCATCAGTAAGTTTTTAGCACGGATACAAAATGGGCAAGTAGTCCAAGTGTAAATTTCTACTTTTGCAGCAGTCATAACATCCTCAATTTGAGCAAATACTTTTCAATTTTAGACCGTTGCCACGGAAATTATAAAAGGTAGCGTCTCTCCCATCCTTGGACAGAACGGTTGAAAGCTACCTTTTTCAGTTTTTACTCCCTTTTTCCCAGGCTGGGGATATCAACCGCAGTCTACGGCATATTCAATCAACTGGGAGATGCGCTGGCGTAGAGTTTCTAAGCCTAAACGCTGACTAGCGGAAATAAAAACCGCTAGGGGAAATTCTTCTCGTGCTAAAGCTAAAGTCTCACTATTGACTTGATCAATTTTGTTAAACACAACTAACGCAGGACCAGGAGTGATGGGCATTTGAGCGAGAATATCCCGAACTGAACGAATATGACTCAACCAAGCAGGATGAGACAAATCCACCAAATGCAGCAGGGCATCAGCTTCTGTAACTTCCTCCAAAGTGGCACGGAAAGCATCCATTAAGGAGGCTGGTAACTCGTGAATAAACCCTACTGTATCTGTAATTAGGGTTTCCTGGGGTTCATTTGTATCCGCATGAGGAATGACAAGACGGCGTGTAGTCGGATCGAGTGTGGCAAAAAGTTGGTCGGCTGTGTAAACTTCGGCGTTAGTGAGGGCGTTGAGCAAGGTAGACTTGCCAGCGTTGGTATAACCTACTAAGGCAACTGAAGGCACTTCCCGATGTTGTCGCCGTTGACGTAACCGACAACGATGAGCTTGCAACTGGTTAACTTCTTGTTGCAGTCGGGAAATTCGCTTTTGAATAGCCCGGCGTTCTGTTTCCAGTTTGGTTTCACCAGGTCCACGAGTCCCTATCCCACCCCCTAGTCGGGACATGGCGCGGCCTCTGCCGGTGAGTCGTGGCAGCATATATTCTAGCTGCGCTAGTTCAACTTGTAATTTACCAGCACCAGATTGGGCGCGTTGGGCAAAGATATCTAATATAACTTCTGTACGGTCAACAACTCTAACACCTATTTGCGCTTCTAGGTTGCGGACTTGAGCGGGTGATAGATCCCGATCAAAAACGATCAGATTTGCCCCTAATGTTTGGGCTGTGAGGGCTACTTCTTGGACTTTACCTTCACCAATTACAGTTTGGGGATGAATGCGCGATCGCTTTTGTTGTAGCGTCTGCAATACATCACCCCCAGCCGTATCTACTAACCTTGCTAATTCTGCTATGGTGTCTTGGAATTGCTGGGGAGTCATATTATCGGTGAGCATCCCAACTATAACCACGCGGTCATGGTCAGCGTCTACTTCCTGAGCGATATATTCCCGACGGAATTCTTCTTCTAGACTTTCCACTAAGTCCAGAAAATCCTGATCCGCGATCGCATCTAAGCTCAAAGGCGGCGATACGTTGGAATATAAGGCTGAGTCTGGGGTGTTAATTCCTGATGACTGCGTTAAAACTAACTGTTTGCTATTGGATACCAGATGAGCTAAATAAGCTTCTTTTACGTACCCAGTTGCACCCCCACCCCGACGGGTAAATCCCGCACCCGTAATATTCAGAACTACTAGAGCATCTAAACGTTGTAGCGCCATTGCTGTCAGTGCCGCCTCATTCGGTGGTTCTGGCTTGAGATGGGTTGCTATACAACGAATCCCGCTCAGTCGTTCTGCACCGTAACGGGGCAGTTCTAGGGGTGGAATTTGGGTTTGACGCGGAGTGCCTACCCCCACCCGGATCACTTGTCCGCGACGGTTGAGGTAGGCACATACAGGCTGATTTATTTCCGTACTAATTGCAGCCAGCCTTTGGGCGAACTCCGGTGTTGTTATGCGATCGCCCGATATACGCTGGTGGTACAGCCGCTGTAGTTGCTTTAGCTGGCTGGACTTTAAACCTTGGAGATTTCCGAAGATAGTCTCTATAGGCGTTTATGACCAGTGAACTGGCCCCCCCTAATTGTTCTATATGTTTATTTTAACTTATCACACGGGAAGCAATATTTGTCGGTTAACGGGGAACGGGAGACTTGGGAATTTCGCACAGAGTTACTAGGTGATTCTTCCTGGTCTAAATCTGGTACTGATGTTAACTTCAAGACATTTGATGATTTCCAATCAAAAAAATCCTGGGCGCGATGAATAAAATAGTCAATTAAAAAAGGTCGTCCTAGAAAAACAAAAGTAATGGGGATATTATCTC
Source organism: Anabaena sphaerica FACHB-251 (assembly GCF_014696825.1). NCBI lineage: Bacteria > Bacillati > Cyanobacteriota > Cyanophyceae > Nostocales > Nostocaceae > Anabaena > Anabaena sphaerica. The sequence continues at coordinate 711,614 of NZ_JACJQU010000002.1, forward strand.
TAAAACTTTCTCGCAGTTTATTTAAGTGATCTAAAATGGGGGGAACACCGCTTAAATCATGAGAATGTGCTTCGGTAATTTCACCAAACTTTTCCTTTTCATACTTATAGAGCGAATATTCTAACCCTTTAATAAATAAGATATCAAACTGCTTATTTATATAGAGCTTTAAAACTCGCTCATATAAAGTATTAATTGGCTCAACTAAACGTAAAATTTCCAGTTTTTTCTCTGGTATATCATAGAGAATCCGAGAAAACACTTTCTCCGCTTCCACAGGTGTACACTCAACAAACAATAAGCCAAACTCATTGTTGTTTTTGCGCTTCAGAGCGTTAATTAAAGTTTGATATTCTTCGTATCCTTCAGGGGGTACGTCTTGATCCCAGTCACTAAACTCTAAATTCATGGGAGATTTTCTACAGCTTCTTTAAATTCCTGAATACCTTGAATCAGTGGGTGAATATCATACCAACGCTGCATCTCCCCTTCTTCATCTAAATAGCGGTATTCTAACAGGCAGCGATTAAACATCAAACTCCGATACTGATCATCGTTGATGATACGCTTAGAACGGGAGACTTCTGCCAGCAATGTCCATTGATGGTTTTCCACGGCGCGGCGGTATGTATCTCTAGCTTGAGTAATGGCGCGTCGAACTGCTCTTTCGGAAATTGGTAAATCTTGAGTGCGTCCAATAGCATCCTGAGTCAACAATAGCAAATTTCTGACGTGACCTCCACTCATCAAACAAAGTCGCTCTACGGTTTCTGCACTGTCAAATATTGCCGTTTCCAGAGGTTTATCTGGAGCAAACTGCTTAATTCTCCGGGAAATCACCTCTTTCACTTTTTTGATTCCAGGTTGATAAATTTCACCTCTGGGAGTGCGTACCATCACCATTGGTAAAATTTGTGGATCACCATATATATCTCGCAGGTCTGTAGCCCTGGTAGAATATACCATCGCTATGGGTACAGTATAGATTAAATGGCAATCTAAAGCTTTAAGTTGTTCACAGCGGTCTAAAAAAACTTCTTCATAATTGGTACGTTCACCATCTTTTACCAGTACCATTCGATCTAGGTTATCAATAATTACCGCCAGTTGACTGCGGTTGCTGGGTAGGCGCTTTTTAACATCAGCAATAAACTCATTTAAGACCTTAATCAAAGTCACAGTATGGGGATTGACTTTTTCCCGGATTTGCTGGCGTAATTCGGGAACAGCCCTTAAATTTGCGGTCAATTTGGCAAACTGAGAAATTTGCATTTCTACATTCATGTCTTCGATTTGAATCTCAGTTAGTGCCAAATCTCTCAAATCTTGCCAACGGTCTTTGAGCCAATTTAGCACTGGTTGAGGATTGCCCATTGTTCGCAAATCTTTTAATAACCGCCGAGTACAAGCCAGGAGAATATCTGTATACTGAGCATCTTCTGAATCAATATCCTCTTCATCAGCAGCAAAATAAACTACATAACATTGTCTGGCTTCTAAATATTCTTTGAGTCTTAGTAATTCTGTAGATTTACCTGCACCTCTATGTCCAGAATATAACTGACAAGTATTTTGACTTGCTAACTGAATACGATTGCCTAATTCTTCTAAAATATCTGCGTCTCCCCTCACATCTTGACAGTCTACATAGTTGGGATCACCTGCGGGTAAGGGTTGGAATGGGTTAAAAGCATTGTAGAGGTTTTTGAGTAATTCAGAATTGTTGGACATAGGTAAACAACTTGGTTTATTCGGGTCTAATGATGCTAAAAAGTTAGGAAAAATAAGCAATAGAAAACAGGCTATATAATTTTAATCTAATAAGTTCCAAATGTCAGATATTCAAGATTTTAATAGTAAAAAAATTGGCAAAAAGGTATAGACAAATATGGCTAACAAATGCTATTTCCTGAGTGAAAATTTCTTCCCATCATCCTTTTATCAAATGATTCAAGGAATCACTGTTTTACACCTTTTTGCATTAAACATTGAAAGCGCATATCTTCACGAATACAATGAAAATCAGGATCAGCTTTTGCCATTTTTACAAACTCTTCAGGTTGGAGATTAATTGCTTGCTCCAAGTTTTCTAATGCTTGCTCAATATTACCCTGAATAGCATAACAGCAAGCTTTGTTGTACCAAGCATATTTATCATCAGGTTTCAGCTTTAATGCTTGATCATAAGAAAAAAGAGCTTCATCTGTGCGTCCCAAATCATCAAGAGCATTACCTCGGTTGTTCCAAGCATAGTGGTCATCGGGTCTAATTTCCAGAGCCTGGTCATAAGAGATAATCGCTTCTTCATTTCGTCCTAACTTTCGTAGTGCAATGCCCCGATTGTACCAAGTATAGTGGTCATCAGGTTTAATTTTCAGAGCTTGCTCATAAGATAAAATTGCTTCTTCATACCTGTCTAAATTTCGCAGCGCAATACCTCGATTGTTCCAAGTATAGCTGTCAACAGGTTTAATTTTCAGAGCTTGATCATAAGATAAAATTGCTTCTTCATTACGTCTTAAATTTCGTAACGCATTTCCCCGATTGTACCAAAAATAGGGGTCATCAGGTTCAATTTTTAAAGCTTGCTCATAAGATAAAATCGCTTCTTCATTATTTCCTAAATTCCGTAGTGCATTACCCCGATTGTACCAAGCGTAATGATCATCAGGTTTAATTTTTAAAGCTTGCTCATAAGATAAAATTGCTTCTTCATTGTTGCCTAAATTCAGGAGTGCATGACCTCGGTTGTACCAACCAAAATGATCATCAGGTTTAATTTTCAGTTCTTGTTCGTAGAAAGTAATAGCAGTTTCGTATTCATTGGCAGAATAAAGTAGATTTCCCAATTCAAATAGCAAACTTGCTTTATTACTATCTGTTTGATGTTTTTCTGTGAGAAGTTCTTGAATTTCTAAGACTTTTTCAATTTTTTCTTCAGAAGTAAGTTGCAGATATTTTTCATAGTCTCCTTCTAGTAGAAGACGACGAGATTCTTCTTCAACTAATTCTGGTGTAGTTGGTAATTCATATACTCCAGAGCGCCAATCAAAAAAATCAGGAGCGCGATGGATTAAATAGCTGAGTGAAAATGATCGCAATAAAAATACAAAGGAAAATGGGAAATCATCCCTAAACCTTTCTCGCTGTTGGTTGAGATGATTTAGTATTGGTGGTACTTTGGTTAAATTGATAAACTGACCTTCAGTTATTTCCCCAAAATTTCTTTTCTCATATTTATATAGGGAATATTCCAGACCTTTAATTAATAAGATGTCAATTGTTTGATCTTGAATGTAATTAGCTACTTGCTGATATAACTTATCAACTGGTTCTATCAAGCGTAATACGGCAATCTTTTTATGGGGAATATCTTGGGGAATCTTATGTATGAAAAGATCTGATTCCACAGGAGTACATTGTACAAAATATAAACCGAATCCTAATTTTCTTTCCAGGGCGCAGAGTAAATCTTGATAGATTTCTTCGGGGTCTGGGGGTAAATCATCATCCCAGTTACTGTAATTGAGTATCATATAGATTTGATGGTAGATGATTTCGTGAAAAATTTAAAATTGGGAAAGAATTTTATAGTATTAATGTTTTTTTGTATTTGAGGCTCATCTCCAATAATCAGAATATTGTTCATAAGATTAGGTCAAATTAAGATTTAAAATGTAGACAGCTTCGTTAGTCAATCTTCATGACTCATTATGAGCAATTCCAGCTTGTTTGTGCTTCGTGATAAATGAGGAATAGTTCAAACTTCATTATTTAAATAAATATACGCTTTGGCAACTAGACTATGGGCGTAATTTTGCTTACGTATATACTTAAGTATACTTTATGGCAAATGTCCTTTTTATTTTTTAACTTGTTGTCAAATCAGGTTTTCAGGGACTATATGGGGCAAAAACAGCTTTGATAGTTTGATTTTTAACACAGAAATTTAGAAAAGTCTGATGTTGCTGTTTTGATTGATAAAAATAATAGCAATTCAAAAAATGTTGGCAACATACAGCAGAATTCTGGAGAAGGCCGTGCGCTTTGGGTCTCACACAACTCCCTACAAGTCGGGAAAACCTTCCAACAGGGTGGCTTCCCAAATGGAGTGTCGTTCAGCACCCAGGACTGAACGCTGCTAGAGCCATGTTTTGATTTTCAGTTTGTACCTCATTATTTACTGGCAATCTGCTATATATTTGAGCAAAATTAAGTCCGAATAAAATTTTCACAATCTGAAATCTCAAATCCAAAATCGTATTATTGTTATTTCCAGTATATTTTTTTCTTAGCAACAGTAGTGTGAGTAGCATCACAACCTACTTGTAAGCTATCGGGGAAAATTTCTATAAATGTTTATAAACATCGCTGGGGTTTTTCTTTCCCTTGCCACTCTACGCTTATTCCCTTAATAGATAAGTATTGCCACCTATAGCGGTGGAGAAATGAGGGTGTGAGGTGCGATTTTTGGTTTTAGCTGATATGGTAGGTGACAGGTGACAGAGTTGAAAGCCTTTTGGTGTCTAAGTTTTCTGATCTGTTGATGTTCTAAACAGGTGGGAAGTTGCTATAGCTAACGGCTGAATACCTACCTAAAATATAGGACTCCTATTTGATTTTTGATAGCTTGCGTGGCGTAGCCATACAAACTCAATACACCTTATCTTCCTTCTTTTCTGTTCCCTGTTAAGAGTTCCCTGTTCCCTACCTCTACGAGTAAATTCAGGAATCAAACCGGATTCCTATATTTTTAGATTGGGAATTTTTAATTATCAAATCCCAAATCTCAAATTGTCATCTTTCAGAAGTTAGGAAAGGTTTCGGTGGAACGTCTGTGCAAGAGAGAGAATGCTTGTTAAATCTGGTATATAGAGCGACGAGATTTGCTTAAAATCATCCAGCGCGACTCAAAAAGCCGTGATTATACTGACAAAGTTGATAAGTGTTAGCCTATCCTGCCGTTAGGCATGAGCTGACGGCTGAATGCTTACCTAAAATCTCACATCTAACATCTAAAATCAGGTCACTCTTCTTCATCCTCTGTCATCCCAGGATTGATTAATGTAATATCGTACTCACTGGCATCAGTTTGTCCTAAAGGGGGAGAATTTTTTAGCAGATAATAAATAGCGCGTACCTGAGGACCAAAAACAATTTCGTCTTCATTTTTTAGATCATGGGCTGGCAATTTGCGTCCATTAATCATTAAACCGTTGGAACTAGGCTTACCTTTGGGATCACCATCGACAATGCGGTAATAATAGCTATGATTGCTATTCTTGCGTGGTAATCGGACTAATGTGGCATGGTGACGGGACACAAACTGCGATATCAAACGGATATTACAATTCCGGTCTCTGCCGATAGAATAGACGGGATTTTCCAGAGGAAATTCTTTGCGTCCTTGGTCGTCTTCAATAATCAGTAGATGGTTTTCACTAAGTTTTGCTGCCATTGACAGATGGTTACTAAAATTTGTTGAACTTTGATATAGAAGAGGTTTTTGAGTATGGTTTTCTACCATTTTTCCGAGAGATTATTTAATATTCAAACTAATAGACTTTGAAACTACATATTATGGAATTGGATGGACAACAGTATATTTTTTTTGCCCTTGTGATTATATTCTACCTGAGAGGAGTTAAGATTCAGGTTTGTGGAAAAGCTGAGTACCTAAGTGTAGTTTAACTTAAGATGGAACCTACTTAGGTTTTCCCCTGACATACTACCTCCCAGTGATAATTTTACGGTTGATGAGCAAAGCGTCGTAATAAGACTGAGTTAGTGATCACACTAACGGAGCTAAAAGCCATGAGGGCTGCGGCGCTGGATGGGCTAAGAACAAAACCAAAATAGGGTAAGAAAACACCCGCTGCTAATGGGATGCCTATTGTATTATATGCAAAAGCCCAGAACAAATTTTGACGTATTTTGTTGAAAGTGGCACGACTAAGTTGAATTGATTCAACAACATCAGTTAGAGAATCCCGCATCAGTATAATTTCTGCTGTTTCCATAGCTACATCTGTTCCAGAGTGTAAAGCGATGCCGACATCTGCCTGAGATAAAGCCGGAGCGTCATTGATGCCATCTCCTACCATAGCGACGATGGATTTGGAATTGGGTATGATTACGCTTTCCCCATTACTAGTTTTACCCATCTCCCCAGTTTGAAGAGATTGAATTGCACTGGCTTTTTTAGCTGGGGGAATACCTGCCATGACATCGGTGCTATCTAGTCCGAGTTGTTGAGCGATCGCACTGGCTGCTTCTAATCTATCCCCGCTGAGTAGCATGACGCGCAAACCCATCTGACGCAGCTTGTTAACAGTTGCTTTTGCATCTGGTCTGAGGGTATCGCTAACGGCAATTAATCCAGCTAAACTATTACCAACTGCAACACTAATAACTGTTTTACCTTCAGTTGCTAATCTTTGTGCGTGCTGTAGAGCAGTTTCACTGATAGTAATTCCATGCCACTTCAACCATTCCCAGTTACCTAACAGTACGTTTTTGCCTTCTACTACAGCAGATACACCCATTCCTGGCTCAGTATGAAAGTCTACAGCATGGGGAATTGATAAATTTTGTCGTTGGACTTCTTGGTGAATTGCTTTAGCTAGGGGGTGGTAAGTACCGCTTTCTACTGCTGCTGCTAGTTGCAGAAGTGAAAGGGAAGACTCTTCTGAGTCGGCAAATAACAAACAGTCTGTAACTGTGGGGTTGCCTGTGGTCAGAGTGCCTGTTTTATCAAAGACTACGGTATTTAGCTGGTGGACTTTTTCTAAAACGTCACCACCTTTGATTAATAAACCTCTTTCTGCGCCCATGCCAGTACCGACAAGAATAGCTGTGGGTGTAGCTAGTCCTAAAGCACAGGGACAGGCAACGACCATAACAGCGATCGCTAATTTTAAACTGATTAAAAGTGAAGAATGTTGTATTTTGGTGGCTGGGTGATGCGCTACATGACTCATCATTTCCATGCCATCAGAAATATTAACGTCTGGCCAAATGTGAGTACCAAAAAAGTACCAAAACACAAAAGTCAGCAAAGAAGCGGTTAAAACTCCATAGGTAAAGTAACCAGCAACCGTATCCGCTAATTTCTGAACTGGTGCTTTCCGAGTTTGGGCAGCTTCCACCAAAGCGACAATGTGCGCCAAAGTTGTATCATCGCCAGTGCGGGTGGCTTGAATAGCGATCGCACCTGATTGGTTAATAGTTCCCGCTGCAACTGTTTCTCCCGGTTGCTTAATCACTGGTACAGATTCCCCAGTTAACATCGACTCATCCACCGTCGTTTGCCCAAAGCGTACCTCACCATCAACGGGGATTTTATCACCTGGTAGCACCTGTAACCATTCACCAACCCGCACTTGTTCGGCTGGTATCTGAACAATATTTGCCCCTGCTACTAATTTCTCTGAGTCTGGGTTGGCAATCAATCTTGCTATCTGAGGCTGGAGTGCTAATAATTGCCTAAATGCAGATGCAGCGCGTCCTCTAGCTTGTTTTTCTAAAGTTCTTCCCAGCAGGATAAAGCCCAGCATCATCACTGGTTCATCAAAGAAACATTCCCAACCCATCTGGGGAAACAACAGCGCCACTAAACTAGCAGTATAAGCCGTCAGAGTTCCCAAACTGACCAAAGTATTCATATTCGGCGCACCCCGTCGCCAACCTTGCCAGCCATCTATGATGATGGGACGACCAGGAATCAGCAGCGCCACTGTTGCTAGTCCGCAGTGAAACCAGATGTTATTCAAAATTGGGAAAATGGTATTACCAAAATGTCCAATTCCTGAAAATACCAATAACAAGGCAGCAATTACTAATTGTCTAAATGCAGCTTGCATTTCCTGGTGCTGTCTGGTGGCTAGATCAAATTTCTTCCCTGCTGCTTGACTATTAGCGGTGCGGGGTTGAGAGGGAAAACCTGTTGCTGTTAATGCCTTTGCCAGTTCATCTGGATGTACCGCACCAACCTCTGCTTCTATGACTGCTACTTCTGTGGCTAGGTTAACGCAGACGTTTTTAACTTCTGGATGTTGGGTTAGCTGTCTTTCTACTGCTTTCACACACCCAGCGCACTTCATACCCCCTACATCTAAAATAATTTTCTCTGTAATTGGGGAAGATTCTGGGGCAAGCTTAGTTTCTGGGGCAAGTTGCATGGCAAGTTTTTAGATTCGCTACGAAATTTCAATGCCTGACAACAGGCGGGTCTACTTTGAGCGTAGGCGAAATCTGGAACTATGACCAACTGTGATAGTATTTAATTAAAAAATTAAAATATTTAGTTAGGTTTGTAACCTACCGTCAACGACTCCAGCGTCTATAGGTCATATATATTACAGATACCAGTTGCATAGGCAGCATGAAAATTAAATTTTTATATAAATTGTTAATTTCCAAATTAGACATAGTAGTGAAATAAGCCATACTTAGCAGCAACAATATTATCCAAGTCAGCTGTTTATATTTTAGTAGTGGCATATTTTAAGAAATTAGGGATACATGGGGAATACAGTTAAGCATAAATCTTAGAATCTGTTTAGAACCAACCCTGCTTTTTCACGAAATAGGTATTAACAAAATCTTCATGGTTTTTGTTCAAGTAAATCATGCCTTCAATTAAACCCACAAGCTGCATAATTAGCAATGTAAATCCGTAAGTTAGAGAACCACCAACTACAGAAATTACTAGCATGATAAAACCTTCTGGTGCGTAACCAAGAACAAACTTATGTAGCCCAAGACCCCCAACAATAATGCCACAGTAACCAGCTAGAAGTTGTTTGGTAGTATGAGAGGGGTTGAGATTAGCCATATTCAGTGAAACTCCTTGATTTGTAAGGTATTGAAGTATAAAACTATAGCAGGAGTCAGGAGTCAGGAGTCAGGAGTAAAACCCTTTTGTAGTGAAAGTTTCATTATCAATTGATGTCCTAACCACCCTGTCCATGGCTATAAATATCCATAGCTAAAGCCAAATCACCATAATTCCAGAAGTAAATCGGAAGTATGGGACTGAGGATATAGTCCAACAACGCATGAAAATAACATTTTCATCAATGAGTGTTGGTAAATTAGCTGACAACGTTTAGTACAGCCTGTTTACAGATTTATAGGTCAACATTTCTCTTCAGGATCATTAACCCTAATAATCGGCAGCAGCTGCCACACTATACTAGTTTTTACAGGTTTATAGCTATTATGTCCGGACTTTTTTGAGTTCGCTGTATATGGTCAAGCTATATTTATTGCGTGAGGTTGTGATGAAGTATCCACACAGATAAAGTTATCTGTGCTAAACCCAATTTATAAACCGAATCTTTTAGTTACTAATTGCTTAATTATAGTAATTTTCAAAGATTCGTAAATAACAAGATTACCCACTGATTAGAAAAGTCGGGAATCTCAGGCTTATATAGCAACCGCCAAGGTGTTTAGGGCATTAACTGATAGGGCTGCGTGGCGTAAGCCATTGATAAAACCTAGACACAAAAAGACTTTCAACTCTGTCCCCTGTCACCTGCTATATGCCGATATAATCAAATATTTTTGATTTTTTCATCCGTAATTGTCGGTTTTAATTATTGCTGCTCCCCAAAAGAAATAAACTCAGTAATGTACCGCTATTCCAAAGACTGTGCAGGAGCATAGGGGCAAGAAGATTGCGCGATCGCGTGTACACTATTCCTAAGACCATGCCCAATGCTGTAAGTGGTAGAACTTCGGATAAGCTGAGATGAGCAGCAGCAAATAATAAACTACTCACAAAAATTGCTGCCCAAACGGGTAAATAACGAGTCAGAGAGGGTAATAAAAACCCACGAAATAAAAATTCTTCAAAAAATGGCGCAGCTATAGCCGCAGTAAAGAAAAATATCCCCAATGCTATATTATCTCTGCTTTCTAGCGCCAGTTGTAACAGTGGGTTACTTCCGCCTTGTCCTTGCCATAGTTGTTGATTAATCAACGAGACTATCACCACTATGGGTAAAGCTGTGCAGTAGCCACCTAGTCCCCACAAAAACCAATTACTGAGAAAACGGAAGCGAAACCAATCTTCTGGTAGGGGAAAATAGCGTTTGATAGATAAATACAGCACTGAAAACGCACCCAAGGCAACTAGCACGTAACTCACCAAGACGGAAAAAGCCTGAACTCGCACGTTATCCGAGGAACGGGAGATAGGCAGGAGGGTTAATAATTCAGGTATAAATAATTGTCCCATTAGGAAAAATCCCAGGACAAAAACTTGTAAAATTGTTTCTACATTCCACGGTGTTGACCAAAGCTTTTCACCATTTTGAGCCAATATAGATTCTCTTCCCTTCAGTAAACGCTGACCTAACAAAAAGACCAGTAGTATTAGACCAATAAAGGCTGTTAAGCTGGGAATAGCGGCAATTATCGCTAATTTCCATACTGCGTCAGTAGCGGCTGCTTGTTGTCTAGCTTGAATATCTCTTAAAGCATCTTCACGTTGTTGGAGTTGGTATAGCTGAATCAAAGCTGTGGAGCGAAACCAACCTTCTAAATTTTTTTGAATCAGTGGTTGAGCATTTGGGAGTAGACGAGGGGGGTTGCTCCATAGTCCACTTAATACGTTAGCAGTTTCCCTAAATTCTGTCTCTGAGGTTTCTTTTAGAGAACTCCAGGTTTTCAGGGCGTTATCTGTTTCCCCTTGCTGTGCCTGTAAAATTCCTAGACGTAAATCTAATTCATCCCGCAATTTTTGCAGTTTGCTGATGGACTGCTCTAACTGTTTCTGTTGTTCTTGGGGAGAGGTTTTAGTTTCAAGGGGGTCGTTTGGTAGGGGTTTGGGAGGTGTGATAGCAGTAATGTCTTGAGCGCGAAGTTTTGCGAGTTTGTTTTCGGCTTTGTCCAAGTTAGTTTGCACCGACTCACTCGCTTGTTGATATTGCTTGGCAGCACTTTCTAGGGGTTTAACACCCACTATCGCTTCCCGAATAGCCAGAAGACTCTCGTCGTTGCTATCTTCTGGTTGCCATGCTTGGGCTTGCAGGACAATATTAGTTTGGTACAGTTCCAAACGACTTTGAAACTGTGGTTTTTGCCAACTAGCAAATAAAGACAAGCCGGACAACATCATTGCTAACAGTGTCAGCCCAATTAACAGCAACCGCTTAAGTGTCATCTATCCCCCTTTACCTGTTGTACAGAGCGTTAGCCCCTTGGAAATTATAAGCTAGTCTGGGAGGTTGGGGGGATATAATCAGTCTTTCAGTTGGTTGTCAGTGGTGATGGCGGTAAGAGGAGCAACTTTAACTATTTCTTAGTTTATATACAGTAGGAGTCAGGAGTAAAACTGGCTTTGTGTATAGGTTTCAATTTAGATTCTGTACCTCATTGATCTGCTATCTGCTGTATTTGAAATTAATTTATTTATAAGCGGTATAAAGATAAAATCACGCTACCAAACTGATATAATACCCCCGCATATCGCGGGGGTATTATAGAAAATGCTGTTTACCTCAGCTTAGTGAGGAGTGCAGTTACTGGCCTAGCGTTTGTGGTGCTTTGTCGAGTCTCCAGGAGAAGTAATTCTCTGGGTTGTTGTCAGGAACAATATACCCAGTGGCTCCTGACTTCTGAGGGGGTTTAGGAGGACCACCTGGTTGTCCTTGTCCTTGTCCTTGTCCTGGTATTGGTGGTACTTGTCCTGGTATTGGTGGTACTTGTCCTGGTAGTGCTTGTCCTCCAACCAAAAACTCTTGTGCTTCTGTGGATAGCTCTTCAAGTAAATCAAACATGACTATTTGATTTGACATAATTATTTACCTCACTTACGTCGTTGATTTAATTAAGGGTTCGTCCCCTTTATTAATTGACAATAAGTAGTTATTCACGGTAATTCATGTGTCAGATGGCAGAATTTCTGTTCTACCTTTTGATTGCCAGAAGAGGTAGAGTTTAATTGATACAGCTAAAACAATATTTTCTTAGAGGCGCAAACATGACAGAGAATACTTGTAGTGGTTCTTCTTTTGATGCGTTTTTAGAGGAAGGTGGAACTTTAGAGTAAATTAATTTAATAGCTATAAAAAGAGTGATTGCTGGGCAGATTAAAACAGCAATGGCTGAAGAAAATATTACTAAAATTCTACCTATCTCTATAATATTCTCTTTGCGCCTCTGCGTCTTTGCGTGAGAAATAAAGAAGGTGGGAAATACCCACCCAAAATTTATTAACCTATTCACCAAATACACTAGCAAAAAAGTCCAGCGTTTCCTTCAAAGCCTTGATGAAAATATCAATTTCCTCACGAGTATTGTAAAAAGATAAACTCACTCGTGCAGTTCCTGATAAACCTAAATGACGGTGTAATGGTTGTGTACAATGATGTCCAGAACGAATTGCAATACCTTCTTGATCTAACAATGTTGCTAAATCATTAGCATGAACTTCAGAAGCTGTAAATGCTGCTAATGCGGCTCTACCTTCCCCTTGATCATTGGGTTTTGGTCCATAGATTCTAATTTGGGGTATTTGCGCTAATTGCTCGAACAAATAAGCAGTTAATTCTGCTTCATAAGCATGGATTTTATCCATACCTATATTAGTAAGATAATCTATTGCTGCACCAAGAGCGATCGCTTCCCCAATTGCAGGTGTACCAGCTTCAAATTTATGGGGTAATTCTGCATAGGTGGAATGGTCTAAATAAACCTCAGCAATCATTTCACCACCACCAAAAAATGGCGGCATTGCTTCTAATAATTCCAACTTACCATATAAAAAGCCAATGCCAGTGGGAGCGCACATTTTATGTCCAGAAGCTACCAACCAATCACAGTCAATTTCTTGGACATCAATAGGCATATGGGGGACACTTTGGCAAGCATCCATTAAGAATTTCGCACCGTATCTGTGAGTAATTTCGGCTATTTCTTTGACTGGGTTAATACAACCCAAGGTGTTAGAGACATGAACCACTGACACCAGTTTTGTTTTTTCAGAAATTAGTTTTTTAAACTGTTCCAAATCAAAAGTTTCTTCTGGTGTTAATTCGACAAACTTCAAGACTGCGCCTGTTTTTTGGGCGACAAATTGCCAAGGAACTATATTACTATGGTGTTCCATTACCGAGAGAATAATTTCATCTCCTGGCTGTAAATTGCTCATTCCCCAACTGTAAGCAACTAAGTTAATAGCTTCACTAGCGTTGCGGGTGTAAACAATTTCCTGGCGTGATTTCGCATTAATGAAATTAGCAACTTTATCCCGTGCTGCTTCATAAGCATCAGTAGCTTTCGCACTCAAAAAATGTGCGCCACGATGTACATTAGAATTATATTGTTCGTAATAATCACGCCAAGCATTTAATACAGCTAAAGGCTTTTGGGAAGTAGCAGCATTATCGAGATAAACCAACGGTTTACCGTGAACTTCCTGATGTAAAATCGGGAAATCAGAGCGAACTTTATCAGCGAGAGTTTTGGTAGAAGTGAATGTCATTTTTAATAAAGATTTCAGGGGAATTTTAATCCGCCAAGGAATAAATTCCCTGGCTAATAGCAGAAGTCGGTTTTAACCGACTATTAATTATTCACAAACTAAGTCCGTTTTAACGGAATTTAGCTATTAGACTTGTACTTTAGTGCAAGGCTTCTCATTTAACCCGCCAAGGAATAAATTCCCTGGCTAATAGCAGAAGTCGGTTTTAACCGACTATTAATTATTCAGAAATTTAGTTCGTTTTAACGAACTTTAGCTATTAGCCTTGTACTTTAGTGCAAGGCAGTTATTTATTCGTGAGACTGGTGACAGTTCTCAACAAACTTTCTCGCAACGAAGGAACAGGTATAAAGTTAATAATTTCCGTAGCGAAAGCATTAACTAATAACTTGCGTGCATTATTTTCATCAATACCACGACTTTGCAGATAGAAGATTTCATCATCCTCTAACTGACTCACCGTAGCACCGTGAGCGCATTTAACATTATCAGCAGTGATTTCTAATTGAGGTTTGGTGTCAATTCTAGACTTAGATGATAATAGCAAATTGCGGTTTAACTGAGATGCGTCCGTTAACTGTGCGGGTTTGGGAACGAAAATCTTACCATTAAATACACCATGAGCGCGATCGCCTATAATGCACTTATGTAACTGTTTACTGACACCATGAGGATGATTTAAAGATAGCGCACTGTGAGTATCAGCTAACTGTTTATCAGCAATAACTGTTAAACCGTTTAGCGTTGTTTCTGTTTGCTCACCAGTTTGTAAAATCTCCAAATTATGACGGGATAAATTACCACCAACCGTCACAGCATTACAAGTATAACGACTATACCGCGCCTGTGTTACCGCAGTTTTACCAATGTGGAAAGCGGCTTCACCTTCCCTCACAACTTTAGTATGGCTCACCTGAGCATTTTCATTTACCCAGATTTCCGTCACACTATTGGTAAAGTAAACTCCCCCCTCTGCGCTCTCTGCGTCTCTGCGGTTCGTATACTCTTCAATTAAACTTACCTGAGAGTTACTTTCAGCTACTACTAAAAAACGAGGTTGGGAAATAGTTGCAATGTCACCAGAAACAGAAATGAATAGCAGATGAATAGGAGACTCAACCACTACATTTTTACGAACCCATACCACCGCTACATCATTTAAACCAGCAGTATTCAGAGCAGTAAAAACTTCCTTTGCTCCCTCAGCTTGAGCTAAATATTCCTGAACAACTTCACCAGGTAAAACATCCAAATTACCGATTATTAACCCAGTAGGTAAATTTTCAGTATTAGATAAATTAGGTGCATAAACACCATTTACAAATACTAACCGATGAGGAACTTTAGGTAAAACCAAATCATCTTGTAGGAACAATTCATGAAATGTCTCTACATTATTGAATGTTACCTGTTTGAGAGGCGATAAATCAGTAAAACGCCATTCTTCTTCGCGGGTATTGGGGATAACCGAATGACGCACCCAATTAGCAGCACCGTCGCGTAAATCTTGTAACCAACCATCTGATTTTTTGGTAGTTACCCGACTTAATAAATCAGTTAAGTAAGAATCTCTATCTAATAATAAAGCAGCTTCATTCAACACTTCAACATTAATTGGAATAGACATTATACACCCACTCCCAAAGCTTCTTCCAGAACCCAATCATAACCACGAGATTCTAATTCCAAAGCCAACTCTTTACCACCGCTTCTAATAATTTGTCCCTGCGCCATAACATGAACAAAATCAGGAACAATATAATCGAGAAGACGTTGATAGTGAGTAATCATAATTGTGGCATTTTCGGGACTTGTTAATTGATTAACCCCATTAGCAACAATTTTCAGAGCGTCAATATCTAAACCCGAATCAGTCTCATCTAAAATTGCTAATTTAGGTTCTAAAATTGCCATTTGCAGAATTTCATTCCGCTTCTTTTCACCACCAGAAAAACCTTCATTCACACTGCGGTTAAGAAAAGCAGGATTCATTTTCACAACATCCAACTTTTCCTCAACCAAATCATCAAAATCGAAAGCGTCAACCTCTTCCAAACCTTGAGCTTTCCGACGAGAATTATAAGCAACCCTTAAAAAATCCAAATTGCTTACACCGGGAATTTCCAAAGGATACTGGAAAGCCAAAAATACACCACTTCTAGCCCTTTCTTCCGCTTCCATTTCCAAAAGATTTGCACCTTGGAAAACCACCTCACCACCAGTCACAGTATAAGCCGGATGTCCTGCTAAAACCTTAGAAAACGTACTCTTACCAGAACCATTAGGTCCCATAATCGCGTGAATTTCACCAGCGCGAACATCCAAATTCAAACCCTTTAAAATTGGAGTTCCATCAACATCAGCAGTCAAACCCTTAACCGACAAAATCAAATCACTATTCTCAATAATCATCTTTTCTCTCTCTCTTCTCTCTTCTCTCTTCTTTCTTCTTTCTTCGCGCTCTTCGTGCCTACCCTTCGGGAACTGCTTCGCAGAACGTGGTTCATTAAAAAAAGAACCTCAACGAAAACAGATCAACCAACACTACCTTCCAACTTCAGACTCAACAACTTATCAGCTTCAACAGCAAACTCCATAGGAAGCTGATTAAAAACATCCTTACAGAAACCGCTAATCATCATCGAGATAGCATCTTCCGAAGAAATACCGCGTTGAGCAAAGAAAAATAATTGATCTTCGCCAATTTTAGAAGTAGAAGCTTCATGTTCAACCTTTCCAGTGTTATTCTGAACTTGAATATAAGGAAAAGTATTAGCTTGAGCATTATCCCCAATTAACATCGAATCACATTGAGAATAATTTCTTGCACCCTTCGCAGTGGGATTAATCTTCACCAAACCCCGGTAACTATTGCTTGATTTTCCAGCAGAAATACCTTTAGAAATAATAGTGCTGCGAGTGTTTTTACCAATGTGAATCATCTTTGTGCCGGTGTCAGCTTGCTGCATATTATTTGTCAGCGCCACTGAATAAAATTCACCCACAGAATTATCACCAACCAACACACAACTAGGATACTTCCAAGTAATAGCTGAACCCGTTTCTACTTGAGTCCAGGAAATCTTAGAATTGACACCTTGACACAAACCGCGTTTGGTTACAAAGTTGTAAATTCCACCTTTACCATTTTCGTCTCCCGCGTACCAGTTTTGAACGGTAGAATATTTAATTTCTGCGTTATCTAAAGCCACCAATTCCACCACCGCCGCGTGTAACTGGTTGCTGTCGTACATAGGGGCTGTACAACCTTCTAAATAAGAAACATAACTTCCTTCTTCGGCGACAATTAAAGTCCGTTCAAACTGTCCTGTATCACCGGAGTTAATGCGGAAATATGTAGACAATTCCATAGGACATTTTAGTCCCTTAGGAATATAAACGAAAGAACCATCGCTGAACACAGCCGCATTTAAAGCTGCAAAATAATTATCAGCAATCGGAACAACACTACCCAAATATTTTTTAATCAGTTCTGGGTGTTCTTGCAGAGCTTCCGAAAAAGAACAGAAAATTACGCCATCTTTGGCAAGTTTCTCTTTATATGTAGTGGCGACAGAAACACTATCAAAAATCGCATCAACAGCAACATTTGTTAATCGCTTTTGTTCATTTAAAGGAATACCTAATTTGGCGAAGGTTTCCAATAAAGTGGGATCAACTTCATCTAAGCTGTTGAGTTTTGCTTTCTTTTGTTTCGGTGCAGAATAATAAATAATATCCTGATAATTAATAGGCGGATAAGTGACATGAGGCCAAGTTGGTTCTGTCATTTTCAGCCATTGATGATAAGCGCGGAGGCGATACTCCAGCATGAATTCCGGTTCATTCTTTTTAGCGGAAATCAGGCGAATAACATCTTCGCTTAATCCACGAGGGATAGTATCGGCTTCAATATCGGTAACAAAGCCGTACTTGTAAGGTTGGTTGACTAAGGTAGTGACGGATGCGCTCATCGGTTCTCTTGTGTTCTCTTTAAAGGACGGGCGACGGGCTGCATAAAGCTGATCCCGTTTTCTGTTACCGATTCCTAACAGGGCTGCTAGAATAGGTTTAACGACTAAAACAACTCGGCTGTTGTTTAATCTATTTTCATTGTACGATAGATTAACAACAACAATGTTGTTTAAGTCAAGTTTTTCAGAAAATTTTTTGGGACTAAAATGGCCACTACCCAGCAGTCCACAACAAAGCAGGATATTTTAGAGTATCTTTTGAAACAAATACAAGCTACCGCCTTGGAGCTTGCGGAAGTGTTAGATGTCAGCCCTCAAGCTATTCGCCGTCATTTGAAGGATTTAGAGGCTGATAATTTAGTTATTTATATTATACCTGAACAAGTTGCTATGGGTCGTCCTCAGCATCTTTATCAGCTAAGTCAAAGGGGACGAGAACAATTACAAAGAAATGTCAACCGCTTCAGTGATGGTTATGGTGAGTTTGCGGTTTCCCTGTTGGATACTTTAGCTGCAACTGTGGGACGGGAACAAGTCAAGACTATTTTACAAAAACAATGGGAACGTAAGGCGCAAGAATATCGGGAAAGAGTAGGTACTGGTTCTTTGCAGGAACGAGTTGCAAATTTGGTAGAATTACGAAAAGCGGAAGGTTTTATGGCGGAGTTTCATCCAGTTGAGTCAGATATCAACAGTGGTGAAAGGTTCATTTTTATGGAACACACCTGCGCTATTTCTAACGTTGCTGAATCGTTTCCTAGTGTGTGTGGTCATGAGTTAGAAATGTTTGCGGCAATTTTACCAGATTGTACTGTGGTAAGGACGCATTGGTTGATAGATGGTGAGCATCGTTGCGGTTATTTGGTACAAAGAAGTTAAGTGAGGTTAATTGTGTGCTTCTATACCCACCCGGAAATCAATTTCCGGGCTAATAGCTGAAGTACGTTAAAACGTACTCTGGTTAATTCAATAAATTATTACTTTACAAAACTATTAAAAATATATAAACTCAATAAAAAATTTTATTATTTTCAGGTATATATTTTGCATCCACAACAGATTAAGGAAAAACTAAAATCATTAATTGAGGAAGCATCAACTATAGATCGCAGTTTAGCAATAAAGTTAAACCAGATTAACAACTGGATTAAAGATGTTAAACCTGGTACATTAATGTCTAAACGTTTTGTTATTTTATTTCTCCTCGAAATTATCAGGGATGCAGATGCTTGGATAAAATTTCAATCTTTAGCTTCTGAGGTAGAAAAACAATCTGCTTTGGATGCACTACCACCAACGCTAAAGTATTGGTATGGTGATCTATTTCCCAAGTGGTTGAGTAAAGAGGACAAAAGATTTTATATTTGGAGAAGAGAGTTAATGGCGGGAAATTTTCATCAGGAAGATGCACCGCTAATAGACTCTATCTCTAGAATTATTAATCAAGATGGTGATACAGTTGTCAAAAGATATATTGCTGACTTGTCAATGGCTACTGATATAATTGTTAGTGGTAGTCAAAATAAACCGCTTTGTGTACAACTTACTAGCCTAGCTGAAGAATTTTTACCTGATAAAGTTACTGATTGGAAAGATAGATTAATTTTCTGGGAAATAGAAAGAGGTTTATTTTTAAGTTACAACCCTAAAAATCAGGATTTTGTTAATCAGATAGTTAATACAGCATTAGATAATAGTGATCATCTAAATTCTGGTAGTTATCAGCAATTGATTTTATAGTTTTATATTTTTGAACTTGATATATTTTTACCAGAGGTAATTAATTATGGTAGCCGAAAAATTATCTGACAGTCAACAAAGATTAGCAAGTTTTTTAGAATCTGTAAAAGCTGCACAGCAATTACAAGATGATATTATGAAATATGGGTTAGATGCTGCCTATTTGTATTGTGATGATGTTGATGGTGATTGGTTGGAAACTTGGGGTGATGATGACCATGAACCCGGTTATATTGAGAAAATTACCACTTTCTTAGAAAGTGATGATGTGGTTGCGGTAAAGGTAAGGAAACGTTTACAGGATAAATCTCATGATGAAATTATTGGTGGTTTAGAATATTGTTTGAGTCAATTAACGGAGAAGGATCGGATTTTTGCAGCGAAGGATTTTTTAGTTGGTGATGTTGTGGTTTCTGGAAGTAGTCGCGCTTCTGGTAATAGTTCTATTGATGAGGTTGAGTTGTTGGAGTTAGCGGAAGATTTGATGGAGAAGTTGAGGGAGATTTTGGCGTAATTATTATATTTTAATCAATTTAGATATATCTTCTACTTGTCTAATATTATCCCAATCAATCACCGCAACCCAAATATTCTCTTCGGGAGAATATTTAAGTATTCCTTCAATTTCTAAATCTTCACCATAAAAAATCAATGTTTGACCATCTTGTAATTCGATTTTTTGACGTGCTAAATCTTCAATTGTGCCAATACAATTTAAACGCAGACGACCGTTTTCATCAGCATTATTAAAGTCAGCAAAAACTCTCAATATATTATTCAATTTTTGTTCTTTATTCTTGTCCTGAGAGTTGAAAGAATTGGTTAATGTGTTCATAGTTAATCTCTATAAATATTATGGCTTTGGTTTAGGAATTGTAGGTGTGAGCAGATTACTAATTTGTTCTGGAGTTAAACCAGTTAACGTTGCATGATAACCCCTTCCACAAGTTCTGATTACATCACCACCTGCTTTGCGAACTTCTCCTACTGTTGTAACACCTATTTGCCCATGAGGGATGACTTTTACTAACTCCTCTATTGATAATCCTACCTTACATTGTACGGAAATTCCTGTTATTCCACTGGGATGAGTGCCTATTCCCATTTGGATATCTTCTGGACGGTTACGGCCTCCTCGCACTACTAAGGCTTCATCTGGTATTTTTTCCACAGGGTTTAACTTTAATCACCATATAAGCAATAATTACTTTACCAGTAATTGTTAATTCAAGATAGGGAGAACTGAGAAATTAGCATATCTATATCATCCCTAACTATGCCAAAATGAACATAACTATATTTTAGGGATCTGTAACCTATGTTTCTTTACCACGGTACAAGTTTTGAAAATGTTGAGAGAATTCGGAGTAAAGGAGTTTTACCCCCCAGAGAAACCAAAAAAAGCAATTGGTCTATGCCTGAGTCAAATGATTTTGAATCAAGGAACGACGCTGTTTATTTAAGTGAGGCTTATTCACCATATTATGCATTTACACAATACTATAAGCGTTTGTATTCCTTCAACTTGAAGCAAACCTCAAACGAATTGACTACAGTAAGCTCGAAATTAGCTTTAATTGAAATAGATATTGATTCTTTAGAAAAAGATAAGCTCTACCCTGACGAAGACTTTTTAGTACAGTCAAACCTGCCTTGTAAAATAGGAGAAACGCTAAAAGAACGCACAAAATATTTTAAAGAAAATTTAGAATCCTATCAAGATTATTTGAAAGATAGCCTTCAAAAAATAGGTAACTGTTGTTATATTGATTTAATTCCTCCAACAGCAATCTCTCGCATTACAAAATGGTGCTGGAATGACGTTAAGATTCTACGTTGGTGGAACTATGATTATATATCGGACAAAGGCGGCGTTACAATATTTAAAGATCAGGATCAGAGTCAACTTTATCGCTTGCTGACGAGATGTTTTGCAAAGCGAGAATTTCAACCAGATGAACTACTCTCTTTATTAGAAAAAGAGCTTCAAGTGAACAATATTGCAAACTACGAGTTTTCAGAGTATTTACGAAAGCTTGACCAGAATGCTTATTTTGAGAATTATAAATCTTGGAAAGATGCCCTCATCCAAGAAATGCAAAATATTCACATTTATGATAAAAACAAAGGTATATCAACCGTTAACTGAATAAATATTCCAGCAAAGATTATAAATTCCTAATTTTACTTGGTGCATCTTTATTAGGCATATTGGTTAATTTATCAAAATCTTCCCAATATTTGCAAATTTATAAACCTGCATTTAGATCCCCGACTTCTTTGATAAATTCACATTATTTACCAACAATTAAACTCAGAAGTTGAGGATCTTTGACTACTTACGATTAAACCAACTTTCCCCACCTGGTAAATGTATTAAAACTTCCGCTATAGCTTTCGGTAAAGTTTTCGCTGAATGTTCATAATAAAAGATTGATATAAAAAATAATTGATACTTTAGTTGAAGAATCAAATCTCAATGTCAAAAGCACTGGTTCATTAACTTGTAAAAGAGAAGATTTAGCTAGAGGTGTAGAACCTGATTCTAGTTTCTATATTCAAAATGAACCAATCATGAGAAATAAAACCAGTTTAGATTTAACTCAAGATCCCCCACCTGATTTAGTAATAGAAGTTGATTATGCTAGTTCTTCTATTGATAAATTACCTATTTATTTAGCTTTAGGTGTTCCTGAAGTTTGGCGTTATGATGAACCTGTGATGCAAATTTATAGTTTATCTGAGGATAAATATATTCCTTGCAATGCTTCACCAACCTTTGCGAATTACCTTTAAATACAGAAGTTACTCAGTTTTTAGCTTCTAGTTTACAAGTGGGTGAGGTGTCAATGATTAAGAATTTTCGGAGTTGGTTAAAAACACAAACTTCCTGATTAAATTAAGCAGTCGGGGATCTGGGTATTATGTTTTTGAAGGTTGAGTTACTTATTGCTGGGCTTTTATTGCTCAGGGGTTACAATAATATGATTTAATAGTATAAAGGTAACTTCGCACTTAAACAGAACTTTAAACCTTATGGATATCTCACCTAATCAATCATCAACCCAATTTTTAACCCATGACGAATCAGCCCAAGTTGATGCAGCTTTATTATCTTCTCCTGAGAAGTTTTTAACCAGGTTGACTATTTCTTCTTTGCGGATTTTACAACATATTGCTAAAGAATATGATGTTTCTATTGAGGAATTGACAACAAAACAAATCATTACTTGGTTTGAAATAGATGCGAAAATCAGGAGAGAAAAAGGAGTAGAAGAAGCATTTTTGAAGTGGTAGGGGATAATTTCTAGGGGGACATTATCTTGATATATATGCCTAAAAGGCGAGTTTTTATTAATAAAACCTTTGCTAGTTTTGGGTTATCAGGACTACTTCTAATTAGTTGTAGTGCTAATAATAATTTCAGTCCGTCCCCAAAGGGAGGAAAAACCATGATATTAAGCAGCAGTGCTTTTGTTGATAATGGGTTAATTCCTGCCAAATATACCTGTGATGGTGCAGATATTTCCCCACCCCTCATCTGGGATGAAATTCCCTCAGCAACCCAAAGTTTAGCATTAATTGTTGATGATCCTGATGCACCAGGAAGGACGTTTGTGCATTGGGTAGTGTACGATATTCCTCCCACCATTAAGCAACTACCAGAAAAAATAATTGGTAGTAAAACTATTCCTAGTTGTGGTGTACAGGGAAAAAATGATTTTGGCAATTTTGGTTATGGTGGTCCTTGTCCACCCAGTGGAACCCATCGCTATTTTTTCCATCTTTATGCTTTAGATAAAAAGCTAAATTTAGAATCTGGTGCTAATAAAAATCAAATCATCCGTGTAATGGAAGGTCATGTTTTGGAGAAAGCAGAATTAATTGGCCGCTACAAACGTCAGGGTTAAATAACAAATAACTCTTGAATTCCTAAATCATCAAGAATAAACATCCCCGACTTCTTCAAGAAGTCGGGGATCTAATCATGAAATGCTATATTATGCAAATTAGATTGTTAATGATTGTAATTATTAGTCCGAGGGCTACGCGCACCAGCAGCAGCACCCATCAATGAGGCCGCTAAACCTAATAAAGAACCTAAAACAAACCACCACAAAGTTCTAGAAGTTGCAGCTGCAATTTCACGAGTTTGTTCAGCACTTAAGGCAGGTAAATTCTGTGGTATGGTAGTACCTTGCCCTTGTATTTGATTCATTACTGCTGCCGCACTGTCAGCAGCAACACCAAAAGCACCCCATACGCCATTTGCTAATAGAAAAGAGCTAACAGCTAAGGTTGCTGCCCAAAGAATTGCGCCGTTGAGTAGGGCTGTATCTCGGTGCATTGGTCCACAAGCGCGGGTTGTTACCCAACCACCAAGAAATAGGGAAAGCAATAAAGCCAGAGTTGACCAAATGCCTACATTACTGATAATACCTGTTGCTATTGTTCTTGGTGCTAATGAGTCAGCAATTCTGCCTGCACCCAACGCCCCAAAAAAGGAACTTAATATTAATTGAGTAGCTAAAGCAACTAAAATACCGGAAATTATCGGACCCCAACGCACGCGATCACGGTATTCCGTCACTCGGCTCGCTACCAGAGACTCAGGAGGAATAACTTCATCCCCTACTCGATTTACGTATGACATAGTTTATTTTCTCCGTTGCTATTTCAGCAAAGTTTCCTAGCTATATTTATGCTTATGTTTAAAATTAAATTACTTTTTGGTGTTTTTCATATCTATCAGTGGAAAGAGTTGATCACTATATCTTTAGTTAGAAAATAATGATTTCACCCTCCTAAGACAAGGTTTATATTTTATTTCCAAACATAATTATTTATCTAAAAATGTAAGTATTCAGCCATAGCAATCAGTCATATCCAGATCCCCGACTTCTGAGATCAATTTATCATTTATGGACCCAATAAATAAAAGAAGTCGGGGATCTTATCGCCTTAACTGAATTCTTACCTAAAAATTATCAAAATTATCGAATTGATTAGAGTCTGACTGGAAATAAAAAAAATCTACTTGGTCAGACTTTTTATGTATTCAAAAATGACACAATCCTAACGAATCTTTACAGCCGTACCTGTGGCAGTAATCAGTAACAAAACTCCAGATTGGTCAACGTTAATCGTACCCGTATCAATTCCAATTCCGATGACAGCATCGGCTCCCAAACGTTGCGCCCTTTGTTCGAGTTCTGCTAATGCTTTCCTTTGTCCTTCTTCAAATAGACGTTCGTAGCTGCCAGTACGTCCACCAACAATATCGCGAATGCTGGCCAAAAAGTCCCGCAAAAAATTGCTGCCATAGACAACTTCTGCTGTGACAATACCCAAATAGGAATCAATTACAGCGCCTTGAATTACATCAGTGGTACTTAAGAGCATAGATTTACCTTCCAAAGAGCAGATACCTGGATATATATCTGGATATATTTTATTTTTGCATTCTCCTGATGCAGATTGTGAGAATTGCTGGAACTTTTGCAATGTTCTTGTCATCCTATATTGTCATACTCCCACAGATTTAAATGCGAATTAGATCAAACTCTTCGCCTTGCCACTTCTAGTTTTAGTATAAATTATCGCCTAGACTGCTGTATACAGGAAATGATTCCAGCAATTATCAATTTTGGAAGATTTTGTCAATGTGAATAAATACAGTTTTCAAAACTAACTATTTTTGTTTTAATGTACAAACAAAAACTTAACTAAAATTTAAGGAAATTTATGGTATACAAACAAACATCATTTTTAGTGACTGTTCTATTGTTAGGAAGTTTTGTGACTACTACTCCTGTGATAGCTGAGGATACAGAAGTATTATTAGTTGCACAAGCCAGAAACCCGCGACTAAAGGAACTGTTAGAGGAAGGGCGGAGACTAGTAGATGCGGGGGATTATAATGGGGCGATCGCAATTTATCAAGAAGCGGGCAGATTAGATCCCAGAAATGCGAGAATCCATTCTGGTATTGGCTACTTATATGCTCAACAAGGTAATTTTCAGTTAGCCTTAACTGCTTACCGTCGTGCGATCGCTATCGACCCCAACAATAGTGATTTTTATTACGCTGTAGGTTATATCAAAGGGAACTTAGCAGACACCAACGGAGCCAAAGAAGCTTATCGTCGTGCCATCCAGTTAAACCGTAGTAATGTAAATGCTTATCTAGGTTTAGGTGTCACCCAAACCAGTTTGGGAGACTATGAATCAGCTATGTGGGCTTATGAACAAGCAATTAACCTGAATAGAAACAACCCCCGCACCTATGAGTTAATGGGTTCAATGTTTAAGCAGCGAAGACAAACTCAACAAGCCAGCAATGTATTAAGGAAAGCCCTGAATTTATATCGCAGTGGTAATGACCCAGACGGTGTGGACAGGGTAGAAGCCATGCTGCGAGAAATAGGAGGCTAATTCACATATCAACCTATTTTGGATTTTAGTTTAGAAATAGAAACTCTACAACTGAGAAATCCAGGTGAAGCCCTTTCTAATGCTAGAAATGAGAAATAAGCTCAGATTAGAAAAATAATGAACGCTCAGGGAATTGGAAGTCAGCAAGATTGGTCATGGCCTTTTTGGCCTGCTTTACCACTGTATCCCTATGGACAGAGAAGGACATTGTGCCGAGAAATTCTCAAAGATACCATTTGGACATTTGAACAGGTGCAAGGCATCCTGTATACAATTGTGCCAATTAGAATGACAGTTATTAAACTACAGTCGGGCGGACTTCTTATTTATGCACCTGTTGCACCCACACCAGAATGTATTCGGTTGGTAAAAGAAATAGAAGCAAAACATGGAGGAGTCAAATACATAATTTTACCTACCAGTTCCGGTTTAGAGCATAAAATATTTGTCGGTCCTTTTGCCAGAAAATTTCCCCAAGCATTAGTTTATGTCGCACCCCACCAGTGGAGTTTTCCTTTCAATCTGCCTCTAAGTTGGTTAGGCTTTCCCCAAAAACGTACCCTAGTTTTATCAGAGGATACTCAACAAAATCCCTTCGGTGATGAATTTGACTATGCAATATTAGATATCAACTTGGGAAGAGGTTCTTTTGTAGAAGTTGCATTACTGCACAAACCATCCCGTACTTTATTGGTGACAGATACGATCATTTCCGTCTCAGAAGAACCACCCACTATTTTACAATTGTATCCTTATCCTTTGCTATTCCACGCCAGAAAAAATGCACAGCAAATAATTACAGATAATGAAGCTAACCGTCGTCAAGGTTGGCAAAGAATAGCACTGTTTGCAATTTACTTTCGTCCCAGTGCAGTGCAAATTTCTCAACTTGGGGAAATGTGGCAAGATGCCAAAAGAGCGCCTGACCATTCACCTAAAGCATACTTTGGTTTTTTCCCTTTTCGGTGGCAAGATAATTGGCAAAATACATTTACTGCATTATCTGGCAATGGTCGTCCTTTTGTTGCACCAATTTTACAAATTCTCATTCTCCCTCAAAGACCAAGAGAAGTAATAGAATGGGCTGATAAAATCACAACTTGGAATTTTCAACAAATTATTTCTTGTCATTTTGATGCGCCAATTAAAGCAACTCCTGTTCAATTTCGCCAAGCATTCAGTTTTTTAGAAAAGCAACCAACAGTGAGTGATAGCCAGCCTTTGTTGTCAGAAGATTTGCGCTTTATTCAAGAACTAGAAGCTAGTTTGGTCGAGCGTGGTATTGCTACACCAACAAAAGAAAAGGTGTAATACATATAGCAATCTGAATTGAATTGTGAGCAAATATGTAGGGTATATATTATCCTTTTGTAAAATGTTATTCATACCCTAACGATTATAATGATGAATTGATGTCAGAAATCGGGGATATAATCCTCAATAATCTGCAACTTGACTAGCAATAGGCATTCTCCATCCAGTACCAAAAGCGCGGTCAGTAATTTTCAATCCAGGGGGTGCTTGTCGGCGTTTAAATTCAGCACGGGATACCATTTGTAAAACTCGATTTACAATTGCTTTTTCGTGACCTGCGGCTACAATTTGTTCCGCTGATTGGTGGTCATGAATCAACCGTTGTAAAATATCATCTAATATCTCATAAGCAGGGAGAGAATCTTGGTCAACTTGACCGGGTTTGAGTTCCGCACTCGGCGCTTTGGTGAGGATATTTTGGGGAATAATTTCTTTTTGATGATGCTCATTTAACCAATTACAGATAGAATAAACACGGGTTTTAGGAACATCTGCAATTACCGCTAAACCGCCATTCATATCACCATAAAGAGTGCAGTAACCAACCGCCATTTCTGATTTATTACCAGTAGATAAAAGCAGATGACCAAATTTATTTGATATCCCCATCAATAAAGTACCACGAATGCGTGATTGAATATTTTCCTCAGCAATTCCAAATTCTGTACCTGCAAATAATTCAGATAATGTATTATCAAATCCTTGCATTAATTCACCAATAGGTAAAATCTGCGTTTTAATACCTAAATTTTCTGCTAATGCCAAAGCATCACTAATAGAATGTTGGGAACTATAAGGAGAAGGCATCAAAACACCAAGGACATTTTCTTTACCTAGTGCAGCAGTAGCAATTGCTGCTACTAAAGCCGAATCTACCCCACCGCTTAAACCTAATACAACTTGAGAAAAGCGACATTTTTTCACATAATCTCGCACACCCAAAACCAAAGCGTGCCAAATTTCCTCATCTTCAGATTCATAAACTGGAGACACAGAATCTAACTGTAAATCTCGCGCTTGTTCGTCAAATTCAACAATTAATAAATCAGTCTCAAAACCTTTAGCACGACAGATAATTTCACCTTGAAGATTTAAAGCAAAACTACGACCATCAAAAATTAAATCATCATTTCCACCAACTTGATTAGTATAAATTACTGGTTCCTGGAAATTTACAGCACTATGTTTCAGCATTGCTTCTCGTAACTTATGCTTACCAACTGTGTAAGGTGAAGCTGATAAATTCACAATCAAATCCACACCTAAAATTGATAAGTCAGCAATAGGATTAACAGCATAAGTCCGTTTTCCCCAAAATTCTTCATCATTCCACAAATCTTCGCAAATTGTCACCCCAATATTGATATTATCCAAAGCAAAATAATTAGCTTGTAACCCTGGTTCAAAATATCGTTTTTCATCAAATACATCGTAAGTTGGTAATAGTCGCTTGTGGAAATATTGCTTAACTTTTCCTGCTTCTAACCAAGCGATGCTGTTAAATAAAGTTTTACCTCCAGTAATGTGAGCTTCGGTATTTCTAACCACAGTCCCCACCAATACGGCTAAATTGGGTGGTAAGTCTTTAGCTAATTTTTGTAATGTGATATTCATTGCTTCCACAAAACTAGGATTTAATAATAAATCCCTTGGTGGATAGCCACATAAAGAAAGTTCCGGTGTTAATAATAAACGTATATCTGTTGATGCTGCTTGTTTTGCAGTTTCAAGTATTTTTTGAGCATTTCCAGGTAAGTCACCAATGATAGGATTAAGTTGAGCAATGGCTATTTTCATAGTTGTAATTAGTAATGGTTAATCAGATTATTAAAACTTCTTCTTT
This sequence comes from Anabaena sphaerica FACHB-251, assembly GCF_014696825.1. NCBI lineage: Bacteria > Bacillati > Cyanobacteriota > Cyanophyceae > Nostocales > Nostocaceae > Anabaena > Anabaena sphaerica. The sequence goes on from NZ_JACJQU010000002.1 coordinate 740,415, forward strand.
CTTCCTTCTTCCTTCTTCCTTCTTCCTTCTTCCTTCGCTTTCTTCGCTTTCTTCGCTTTCTTCGTGGTTCATTTAATCAGTATTTTCTGTGATACTAAGAGGGTATTACTATAACTATCAAATAAAAACTAAAGGCTTATCTTTGAAAGGTGCAAAGGCTTCGGCATCAAATTTATATAAACTAGCGGGACGGCCTGCACCTCTTGATACTTTAATTCCTGTATCGGATAAAAAACCTAGTTTGAGTAACCGCGCCCGAAAATTAGAATAATCTGAGAAGTTTTCCCCTAAAACTGTGGTGTATAACTGATATAAATCATTGAGTGTAAATGTCTCTGGTAATACATCAAACGCAACAGGGCTATATTCTAATTTATTTTTCAGTCTTCTGTGTCCATAAGTGATAATTTCATTATGGTCAAATGCTAACTGGGGTATTTGTTTAACTGGATACCAAGCGATACCAGCGACTTTATCAGCAATTAATTCGGCTTCTTCAAACCGGACTAAAGCAAAGTAACTAACTGATAGATAACGCACACCATAACTATCAGTTTTTTCTCGTGGATCACGATTTGGTCCACCAAAAGTATAAAGTTGTTCGAGATAGAGATTATTGACTTTAATTTTTTCTGCCATAATGCGATAAGCCGCATCTTCTAAGGATTCTCCTTGACGCACCAAAGTACCGGGAAGACTCCAAGAATTTAAAAATGGCTCTTGCTGTCGCATTACTAACAGCACTAACAGACGATTTTGAGTAGTATCGACAGAAAAAATGACATTATCAACACCGACTTTGAAATCAGCTAAAGGTTGTTGATTTGTGGAATTTGGAATCTTTTTTTGATTGCGTCCTGGCATTTAAACGTACAACTGCTCCCGATGAATATAAGCAATAACAGGGGGTGTGAGAGTTTCGGGATCTTTTTGTTCACGAAAAGCTGTAGAGGAAACATCTAAACCAGTTAAACTAGCGATCGCTATTTTTCCTCCTAAGTCCCTAATTCCCACCAAACTAGAATCATCTATTACATAACCTGGGCGGGGGATCACCAGTAGTTGCACTTGTTTTAATAAATCTTCAACATGATACCAACGTGGTAACTGAGTCAGCAAATCTGAACCAATTACTAAAGTATATTCAACATCATCACCCCAACGCAATTTAGCTTTTTCTACTGTTTCCAATGTTCGCCAACTACTGAATTCTTGTTCTAAAGTAATATTGCCTAATGGTGCTTCTATATCTGTAATTAGCAGATTTAACATTGCCGCCCGATGATCTAACGGTGTTTGTTGAGACTTAAAAGGATTATCAGCCGCCCAAACCGCCACCCAATCATAACGTTCAGACAACCATTTGAGAATTTTTTGATGTCCAGCGGTTGGCGGATCTGCACTTGTTCCAAATAAAGCGATCTTCCTCATCTTACTTTGTTTCCTTTGCGTTCTTTGCGGTTCTTTTCTTAGTCTCTTCAGTCAATTGCTGCAAAGGTGGAGAAATTTGCACTTTCACAGAAATCGGATTTTCTAATCTCCGTGTTTCCTCTGGTAAACCAGCAACAGAAACTGTGGTTCGTTGCCGAATTGTTGTTAAACTTTCAGGTGGTTGTAATGGCTTACCTTTTTTGATTACCAACTGTAATAAAGGCTTTTCTATCCCCGGAATTTCATCAAATAAACCCAACCTATCAGCCTGTAACTTAGCATCTACATAAGAACGAAAAATTTGCTTTCTTCCTGGATAAGTAAACTTACCGCTAGACAGTTTCATCACAGGAATATCATCAATATCAACAAGTTTGTAAACCCCATTCACAGGAGAACCTGTTACTAATTTTGTTCCTAGTCCATAACCATCAATTTCTGCACCTGCTGTTTTTAGTCGCTTTATTTCCCATTCATCCAAGTCACCACTAGCGAAAATAGATACATCTGGTAGGAGCGACCGCACTTGTTTTGATAAAGTAACTAAATCCCCAGAATCTAACCTCACCCCAGTTAATGTAATATCTCCACTATTTACCTTTTCCGCCAACTGTTGAGCAGCTGCAACTGTATCATAAGTATCTATCAATAAAGGCGCACCCGGAAAATACTGATGAAAGGCAGTAAAAGCCTGTTCTTCACTACCTTCTAGGGCTGACAATGCCATCACTAAAGCGTGCGCCATTGTACCACTTGGTTTTTGCCCTAGCTGTAGTGCTGCTAACACATTGGAAGTGGCATCTAAACCACCCGCCAAAGCTGCCCGTGCTGCCCATAAAGAAGCTTGAGGACTAAAAGCTCTTCTTGTGCCAAATTCTAAAAGTGTTGCTTTCTCCCCCGCAATATCACGTAATCTTGCTGCTCTGGTAGCGATTAAAGTTTGGTAATTAAGAGTATTTAAAAGATAGGTTTCTACTAACTGCGCTTGCCATAAAGGTGCTTCAATTCTTAATAATGGCTCATTGGCAAATACTGCTGTGCCTTCTGGTACTGCCCACACATCTCCAGTAAAACCGCTATCTGCTAATAATGTCCAAAAACGCTCTGGTGCATGATTAAATATTCCTGTTTTCTGTAAAGCGACGATTTGGGATGAATTAAAGTGAAATTTAGCCAAATATTCCAAAGCTTGCTCTAAACCCATCGCTATTAAATAGCCAAAACCTTCAGGTAAGCGCCGCACAAATAATTCAAAACTGGCTCGTTTTTGTTCTATTCCTTCACCTGTGTAACAAGCCGCCATTGTTAGCTGGTACAGGTCTGTCAACAAGCTGTAATCTTCAGGACTCAGATTCAAATCTGGGTTTTGGTAGCCATAGCCCACATCCATAAAAGTGGTCATATAACTGTTTCCTAGCAAAATTGCTTATCTATTATGGTAGCTTTTACCATAAATAATGTCAAGTCTTTATATGATTATGTCTGAAAGCCTTGTAAATCAAGGTAATTTAATCTGTAAATTCCTATTATTTTATATTTTGTAATAGTAATACCGAATAATTAGGCAACAAAAATTCCCTATTACTCGCAGAGTAGTTACAATTAGAATTAAAGGAAAAAGTTTGAATGCTCAATTAAATAAAGTATTGCAAAGCTATTTGAAAAATCATTGCATAAATTGTCAATATATTGCGAATATGAGCAACCCATAAATATCAGCATTAAAGTGTAGATATCTCAGATAAATAAACGGCATAAAAAAAGGAGTCTCAGGTTATGGCTATCTCCAAAATGCTTGCTAGTATGACCCAATTTATTTCTGAAGCCTTCATGCGGATTTTTAGCCCTACAGATGATGCTTATCCTGTGACTGGTTTTCAACCTTTTACGGGTATTCCTTATAAGAGACGTAACGTTGCATCTTGGTAGATTTTTCTCAGGAATCAGGAGTCAGGAGGTAAAAGAAAGACTATATTTCTTCTCCTCTGCTCCTTTGCTCCTCTGCGCCTCTTCTCCTCTGCGCCTCTGCTCTCTTCCCTGCTACCGAGCAGTATTTTCAAACATTGCCTTTTGTAGCAACCAATCTTTACCCACCTGAATACTAATATCAGAGCCGATATTACCAGTGCTTTCTACCCGTACTTCTCCAAAACCTAAAGTGTTACGAATTGATTCAGCACTGTCACTGTCACCTTGTTGAGCGACAATATGAGTGGTTTCTAAAGGCTCACCCCAAGGTTGAGAGATAAAGATATTACGATATCCGGCCTGTTCTAAGGCGGCAATTAAGGGACGAATTTGAGAGCGATCGCCACCTGTACTATCTTGAATTGCTACGCGTAGTCTAGCAGGGTTGATTATTTCGCTGTCAAATGATGCCGATTCTAAACCAAAGTTTTGAACCATTAATTTAGTAATTGCACGCTTATATGGTATCCAATAACTAGCATCATACTCATTTTTTTCACTAAAACGACCAGGAAGCATTAACATCTGCATATTAGAGCGATTGGTTCGCGCCCCAAAACCGACTAAGGATACAAGCTCCTCAACAGATAAATTAGTGTCAATATGCTCTTTTACTGTATTGAGAATTTGGGGTAATTCTGTTAGTGTTTTTGGGTTGAGACTTTGTTCAATTAAGGCACGTAATACCATTTGCTGGCGCTGAATGCGGCCAATATCACCGAGTTCATCATGGCGAAAGCGGAGTAATTGAAGTACTTTATTGCCTTCAAGATGCTGTTTACCCGCCTTTAAATTAATATATAAATGTTGGGAATCATCCTGATATTTCATATCTTTGGGAACGTAGACTGTTACTCCGCCCAAGGCATCAATTAACTTGGCAACTCCCAAGACATTAATGCGGACATAACGATCAATTCCCACACCACCTAAGAGATTGCTGACAGTTTTAGCTGTTAAGGCTGGTCCACCATCGACATTGGTGGCGTTAATTTTTTTGATTCCATGCCCTTCAACTTCTGTACGGGTATCTCTGGGAATGGAAAGCATGACTATTTTTTTTGTCTCTGGATCAAATTTGATCAAGAGCATAACATCGGCAAGACCGTCAAAAGAATTGACCTGGGGTAGATACCTGAGTTCTTTGGTTTCACTAGGTGGGTTTTGGACATCTGAAGACAGTACACTCATCCCCATAACCAAGATATTAACAGGGCGAGTTAATTGAGAAAATTGGAATCCATTTCCAGAAATGCGATCGCTATCAAAAACTGCTGCCTCTTTAGCACTTAACTCGGCTTGCTGCAAAGGCTTGCTATCCCAGGAAACTGCCAACAACGCCCCTGCCATACCTGACACCATTGCAATCCCGCCCATACCCACCGCAAACCATAGCCAGCGCCCAGATTTTGACTTGCGAGAGTTTTTGCCTTTGGCTTTGGCTTTGGCTTTAGCTGATTTATTATCTTCTGCTGATGTTCGTTGAATAGTCACAGATTCCCTCACACTGACTGATAAAATATCGTAGATTTTCCAACTCAATATATATAGACAAATCAGACTATGATAGATAAATCTTAATTAATAGTGCTGACTTTTTCCTATCGTAGACACGACAAGACCTTTACCCGCATTTCTCTGAATTTTTTGATAATCCGGAGAGGTTGATTGAAGTATGGAAAGATTGACCTCTCCCCGATCTAAAGGTACGGGGATTCTTAAGCAGCCCAAAAGCGGACTCTCAAAGCATAGTAATAGCACCTGGGATATCTAGCCAAAAGTCTTTAATCCCCTCAATCAGCTTTAATGCTTGTTTTGGATATGTTACTAGCGCATATCCAGTTTGAGGATATTTTGGTAATCTAGGCTGATCTGTTTGTTCTCCTTTTCTGTATTTTTTATCCAAAGCCTGAAATGACTTAAATAATTCAGATACAGAAATCAATGTCTGTTGTGCTACCTGTGAATATAAAACCTGGTCATGTTTATTGTCTTTATCTTCATCATTGATTAAATTGAACTTACCAACAATTCTCCCTACCTGAAAATATAACTGCCTGGCGTAGTAAATACCGCAATGAGTTAACTTATGAGATGACAAACAGATAAATTCTAAAACGGCGTTTAACTGCTGCTTGGGATTAATTAAATTTTGTTGGCAACTGTACAACAATATCACCCCCTTTAACCACAAAAAGTTTCCATATATTATCATCAAGTCACTGAGCGGTAAACGGCTCAACTGGCTTCCCCTACGGGAACACTCCGCGTACATCTGTGACCTAAAGGACTGTGAATCTTTCCGCCAAACTTCAATACTCAACCTCCAGGGTTTTCAGCCTATTTTCTTATCAACCAGATTTGACCATATTCTTGGGCAGATGATCTATAAAGTTCTGTATCAATCCTCCAAATCTTACAAACATAAAGATTTAGTATTTACGCAGTATTCGCTCGGCAAAACTACTGAATCCTGGTAATCGGTAAGATTTTTCTTGGATGACACGGAAAATTAACCAAACACTCACCAAGAAATACCCAGATGTGAGAAAACTATTCAGAATTAACAAACGTAATGTAAAAAAATCAGTAGTTGCAGCCCCAGTTGCTAACAACAAGTACCCTAAAATCCATGTCAAACCCAAGGTAGTGGACAGACGACTCACGGCCAGTTGTTCCCGACTACCCTGACGGCGATAGAGAGTCCAAAGGGAAGGAAAAAAGCCGATTACAGGAATTAAATATAAAAGCAGCAATCGTTTAGAGGTAGCAGTATCTTCAGAATGTGGGTAATTGTCAATTGGTGGTAGATTTTGCATTGTGGTTGGTCTAATCATAAACTAGAGGCAGAACTGAAATTCATATAGTTAGAGATAATAGTCTGTAAACAAGAATTTAGCTTAAGTTCTATTTAGTTCTATCCCCAATCAGCTGAAAATGCAGACACGTAAGCTACTTGACTGGTGGCAAACATTTACACCAGTAGCGCGAATCGGGGCGATCGCGCTATTCGCTCCCCTATTAGTTCTCAATGGTTGGGCGATATCGGCAATTTTCCATTATTTCCACTCTTTGATAGTGATTTTAGTCGGAGCCTCAGTACTGGCATTTCTGCTCAACTACCCAGTAAGTTGGATGGAAAGGCACGGTGCTAGACGAGAACAAGTTGCTATCTTAGTATTTTTATTAGCTTTATCGATTTTACTGGCGCTGGGTGTCACCCTCTTTCCTCTAGCCCTGACCCAAGCCCAGCAACTGGTAGCCCGCTTACCAGAGTTGATTGACTCTGGGCGATCGCAGTTAATGATTTTAAACGAGAAAGCCGAAATGATGGGCTTACCGATTAATCTCGATGCCATCGTCGTGCAAATTAATGATCGCGTCAAGGGGCAACTACAAGCTATAGCTGGACAAGTCTTAAATCTCGCTGTCGTCACCTTTACCAGTCTGCTAGACTTTCTGCTGACGATGGTTTTGACCTTCTATCTATTACAACATGGTGGTGAACTCTGGGAAAGCTTAGTAGAATGGCTACCCACAAAATTTCGTGACCCTTTTTCCAGAACAGTACGCCTGAGTTTTCAAAACTTCTTTATCACCCAGTTGATTTTATCTACCTGTATGGCCTCGGCTCTCATTCCCACATTTTTGTGGTTGAAAGTGCCATTTGGGTTGTTGTTTGGCTTAACTATCGGCCTGATGGCTCTCATCCCCTTTGGGGGTTCTGTGGGGATAGCTATGACAACTTTATTGGTTTCCCTACAAGATGTTTGGATGGGTGCTAGAGTATTAGCCGCTGCCGTCATCGTGCAGCAAATTCTTGAAAATATCATTGCACCCCGGATTTTGGGGAATTTTACGGGTTTAAATCCTGTTTGGATACTAATTTCTGTCTTGACTGGGGCCAGAATTGGCGGACTTTTGGGCGTGATTGTCGCGGTTCCTTGTGCTGTTGTCATTAAGACAGTTATTAGCGCCATCCGTCCGCCGATCATTAGAGAAGATACAGAAGATTCCTCATCTGGGGAGTTAGCCGCACCCATGACACCAGAAGAATCTCCTTCATCTGAATCCAAAAATTCCCTCAGTGTTTCTCAGCCATAGCTGCTTTCAGTAAATCGAAAAGTTTTCGATTTGCCTCCATTAATCAAAACAATCGGGTCTAAAACCGGACTTCGTCCAAAGTTTTTGGAGCGGGGTATAAATCCCCGTTACAAAAACGGCCTCCTGCCTCCATTAATCACCTACCTGAACATCTAGGGAGGGGATGGGAGAGTGATCCGCTTCCCATTTCACCCAAACAAAAAAAGGAATTGCTAGCAGTTGAGTTGTCGCAGCAAAAACCACTAAAAAAGTGATGGAGTGATCATATAAAATCCCCATGAAAGCACTGCCTAAAAACCAAGATAAACCATAGCCTGTGCTAAAAATTCCATAGGCTGTAGCTCGTTTATTCATAGGAACCATGCCAGCGATCGCTGCTTTGAGAATTGATTCTTGCGCTCCCATGCCAATCCCCCAAAATGCCATTCCCAAAAGAGCAAGATAAGTGCTTCCAAAAAACACCAATGGCGCAAATAAAGATGAAATCAAAGCGGCAATTATCAGAATAGAAATACCCACACGATCAAAAAGATATCCAAATATCAGAGCAGCTACAGCATCAACCGCCATCGCTAGAGCATAAAACAGCGGAATTGTTTGCCCAGAAGCAATTTCTCCCTTTTGAAAATGAAAAGCAATGAGAGGAAAATCTGCATATCCAGCCGCAATAATGCCGACAGCAACCAGATAAATCCAAAATATTCGCGGCAATTTTTCTTGTTCATTTGCCACTGTTTCTACTTCAAAATCACTAGGGTTTGGATATAGCTTTTGTAAAACTAATAAAACAATTAATCCCAACACCGCTGGAACAATTAAAATTGTGAAAGCATTGCGATACTCTCCTTGAAAATAAACCATTGCGGCTACAGCCAAAGGTCCCATCACTGCACCTGTTTGATCCATTGCTTCGTGTAAACCAAATCCAAACCCTCTACCGATTTGACTTGCACCATGAGAAAGCAGGGCATCACGTGGGGGAGTACGCACCGCTTTACCAGTACGTTCAGCCATCATCAGACCTGCGGCTACTTCCCATCTGCCGGCTAAGGCTAAAAATGGCACAACTGCTGTATTCAAAATGTAACCTAAAGTTGTGATTCCCCAGTATTTGCCTGTTTTGTCACTAAGATAACCAATAACTAGGCGGAACCCATGACCTATTAATTCCCCAAAACCAGCTACTAGTCCCACCACAGTGCCGCTAGACCCCAAAACTTCTAAGTAAGCTCCCGTAATACTACGCGCTCCTTCATAGGTCGCATCGGCGCAGAGGCTAACAAAACCAAGCAAAATCACAAACTTCAAAGCGGCGGATTTCTGTGCCATACCCGATAACCGTTGATTATTACCTCAACAATTAAAACACGGGAATCCACAAACAATTGTGCTTAATCATCCTCATACTCAGCCCAAGAATTAGGTGTTTCTGATACTGCAACCTTCAGTTTTACATCTGCGGGTAAACGCTTTTTAGTCTCATCATAAATATATTTAGCAATCATCTCAGCAGTTGTTTCATATTCAGGTGGTAAAACTTCATTAAGAACACAGTGATCTAGTCCTCCTTGGGTGACATCTTTTTTAGCCCAACGTAAACTTCTAAAATCAGCAACCATCACAGGATGGGGACAGTATTCTGAAGAATGTAACTGTGATGATTTTGCTTCAATTTTTACCTTATAAGTATGACCGTGCATTCTCCCACAAGGTCCGTTATAGTCTTTTATGTAGTGGGCGCTATCAAACGTGAATTCTGTTAATAATTTCCATTTGGGCATCTTGAGATCACTTCCTAGTTTATGCAATATTTTTGGTAGCCTGCACCTGACAACACCCCACTGCTGGAAGAAAGACTTTCACCACTATGCTATTTTAACATTCAATCCCCTGGTGCTTTTAGATGGTTTCTGAAGGGCGCTACCATACCTACGGGTAGCAGTACTCCTCTGGTCGTTCTTGCGTAGTGAGTTGGAACCCGGATTTATCCGTGGGGTAGTTCAGAGAACTATCTTAAGTAAGTTGGCGTTAAAAATTGTCGTTATGACAAGGCAAAGGCAAAAAGCAAAAGGCAAGAAGGAAGAGGTTTTTGAGCTACTTTACCTTTTGTTACATACTTTGATTTTTTCAAGTCGTTCTACTTACAGCTGGTCGTAAATAAGAGATAAGTGCAATATTTCCTGACCAAAATGTAATATGTTGTGACTCAAAGTAAATAAATTTGCAAAAATTAGATTATATTTTTATTTACAATACAGTCATTTTTGCCGTCCCGCAGGGATAGTGGGTATAGGTAGAACTATGGCTAATTGAGTTAAAACGATATATTAGGAAATATTAGGAATTTACACAAAAGAAGAAACTTAACCAAAGAACCACTGATTCCAGAAGCGCAATCTTCAGAAGATTATACAAGTTAACCTTTTATACATCGGCATCAAAAATTTATGGAGCATCCTTCCGAGATCACAGAATCTAAAAATCAAGACCCAGAGGAGCCATATTTTTGCAGTAAAGATCATCACAGATATGAGAATCTCAGGAAAAGGTATGGCAGCAAATGAGCGGGACAAAATACGTCACCTATTGGTTGTCCAAGATCCTGAAGGACAGAGAACTATCCCCCTGTTAGAGGCGACTTACTCTCTAGGACGAGATACCAGAAACGCTATTGTTCTGCGTGCTAAGTCTGTATCCAGACAACACGCGATTTTGTTGCGTGTAACTATTCCTAATACTGAAAAATATGGCTTTCGCATCGTTGATGGTAACTTCAAGGGCAAAAGAAGTACGAACGGCTTATTTATTAATGGCACTAAATGTTTTTCTCATAACCTCCAGCATGGGGACATAATTGCTTTTGGCAATCCCCAAGCTCAAGCTAAATACTATGCTATTTCCAACCTGTCAGAGGAAGCATTCGGAGAATCTTGCACAGCGGCCGACTTGTCTATTTTTCTCTCAGAACAAGGAAATCCCGCTAATCCTTTTGACACTCTAATTATTGCTGATACCAACATTGAAGGCGCTAGTGACACTCTTTTGACTCGCCTCGCCTCTTTTCCAGAACTCATCCCCAATCCAATCATCGAAATGGATTTAGAGGGAAATATTACTTATTTTAATCCAGCAGCAGCGGATAAGTTTCCCAAATTGAGAGAAATTGGCAAGGAACACCCTATTTTGGCACAGTTGCTAAATGCAGTTGAAAATCAACCGGGTAAATCCTTTGTGCGAGAGGTAGAAGTGAGGGGAGAGATTTTTGAACAATCCGTCCATTATTTACCAGAAAGTGATTTAATTAGAACTTTTATTGTTAGAGAAATTACTGAACAGAAGCAAGCTGAGGCAGAATTGCGGCAGCGCGATCGCTTGCTTGGGGCTGTTGCAGAAGCTGCCAATTATTTACTGGCAGAAATGGATTATGACATAGCAATAGAAAAAGCACTGGCTACTTTCGGGGCAGCGGCCAAGGGCGATCGCGTGTACCTGTTCCATAACCATCCCCATCAAGTGACAGGGGAAATGGCAATGAGCCTAAAGTTTGAATGGACAAAATCTGGGATCAAACCATCCCAGCAAGATTGGCACAATCAGACTTATAAAACTTCTGGGCTGGAACGTTGGTACAATCTTCTCTCTATGGGAACTTCAATCAGCGGACTCACCCAAGAATTTCCCACTACAGAAAAAGAACTCCTCAATCGAGACTGTATTAAGTCTCTGCTGCTTGTCCCATTGCGGTTAGAAGAAGATTTTTGGGGCTACCTGGGTTTAGCAGACTGCACCTCAGAGCGTCATTGGTCAACCCATGAAAAATCTAGCCTGTTGACTATGTCCGCCATTATCAGTGGCGCTCGTCAGCGTCAGCAGGTAGAAGAAAGAATTCGCTATCAAGCCCTCCATGACTTACTCACCGGCTTGCCCAATCGTTTGCACTTTGGCTATCTACTGGATCAAGCAATAGAAAAAGTAGTTGAGGAGCAAAGCAGTTTGGCTGTAATGTTCCTGGATCTAGACCGTTTCAAGATGATTAATGATACTCTGGGACATACAATAGGAGATGAATTATTACAAAGCGTAGCTCAAAGACTGAGGGACTCCCTCAGAACAGGAGATACCATTGCTCGTTGGGGAGGTGATGAATTTACCATCCTGCTGCCCCAGATTACTAGTAATGAAGAAGCTGCTCAAGTAGCTCCTAGAATTTTACAAACCTTAGAAAATCCCTTTCATCTTCACGGACACGAACTGTATGTGAGTGCCAGCCTTGGTATTGCCCTATTCAATGAACATAGTCCTAATGCGGAAACCCTAATTCAGCACGCGGATGTTGCTTTATATTACGCCAAAGACAAGGGTAGAAATAATTACCAGTTTTATACAGTGTCCCTGAGTGCGAAAACTCCCGAACTCTGGAATTTAGAGAAGAGTCTGCGCCATGCCTTAGAAAGACAAGAATTTCTCCTGTATTACCAGCCACGAGTCAACATTATCACAGGAGACATTACAGGCATGGAAGCTCTGTTGCGCTGGCATCACCCGGAAATGGGAATAGTTGCCCCTAACATCTTCATTCCCTTAGCTGAAGGTAGCGGCTTAATTATTCCCATAGGTGAATGGGTATTACGGGAAGCTTGTACTCAAAATAAAGCTTGGCAACAAGCTGGCTTCCCTCCCATGACTATTGCGGTGAATCTTTCTCCCAAGCAGTTCCGCCAACCTAAGCTAGTAGAAACAGTATCTGCGATTTTAGAAGCAACAGGACTGGAATCGCAATATTTAGAGTTAGAAATTACAGAAACAACAGCTATAGAGAATCTCGATTTCACCACAACTGTGCTGAGAAAGCTGGAGCAAATGGGTTTACTCCTCTCCATCGATGACTTTGGTACAGGCTATTCTTCTCTTTCCCGCCTCCAGGTGTTACCATTCCACAATCTGAAAATTGATAGGTCTTTTATCCAAGAATTGGCGATAGATGAGAAAGTAGGTCATATCATCAAGGCTATAGTTGACTTGGGACGGAGTTTGGGTTTAAGACTGATTGCTGAAGGAGTAGAAAGGTCTGAAGAACTAAATTTCTTGAAGTCAATTAATTGTGATGATGTGCAAGGATATCTTTTCTATAAACCCCTTTCAGCCCAACAAGCTACAGAATTAATGGGCAGTAAATTGAAGAAAAATACGGACTTTAACTTGTAGTTTTAACTTGTAGGAAATTCTTATGAATCGCTCAAAAATAGTCGCTATTATTACAGGTGCAGTTTCTATACTTTTAGCTATAGCTTACCTGATTGTCGTGCAGATCCTTGACTACCGCGATATGAAACCTGCCCCCATTAGCCAAATAAACTCATCAGTCACTTTCATTGCAATACTACTCAGTTAAGCTATTGAATGTGGTTCATGTACTTGAAAATTGCTGTAGTTCCAATGAATTTACTATTGCAAAAAACAGCAATTTGACACTTTCCGGGAAGACAGCCACGGAGAGTATCAATGGATTGATTGGCATTAAGTCAACAATGTGACTTTACCACTCGCTAAATCATAACGACCACCAACGATTTTTAGTTTACCTTCTTTAATCAAACCTCTTAAAATTGTGGAACTTTCCGCCAATTTTTCCGCTTGATATTGGACATTAGCAATAATGGCATTTTCTTCCAGACTACCAGTTTTATTTCTCACCCTTTCTACCGCCGGTTTAATTTCTTCCACAAATACACCTATTCTTCCCGGTAAAGGATCACCTTTGACCGCTGCTACAACCGCACCACATCTAGCATGACCAACCACAATAATTAATTGTGCGCCTAACACTGCTGTAGCAAATTCTAAACTACCTATAGCTGTCTGACTGGCAACGTTACCCGCAACCCTGACTACAAATAAATCTCCTAATCCTTGATCAAAAACTATTTCCGCTGGTACTCTTGAATCTGCACAACCAAGAATTGCCGCAAAAGGATATTGTGCTACAGCAGTTTCTTGTAACCTTAATTTAGATTGATTAGGATTAAGACGTTTACCGTCAATAAATCTTTTATTACCTTCCATTAACCTATCTAATGCTGCTTGAGGGTTAACTGGTTGGGGTCTTGCTTCTGTGGTAGTGGGTTTTTGGGCAACTGCTGGTTCTCCCGACAAAAGTTTGCTACCAATAGCAGTTGCGCCAATACCAGCACCACCTACACCCACCAATTTTAAGAAATTACGTCGGCCAACAAATCCATTAATTTTGCTCATGATTCTCCTGTATGCAAATAAAAAACTGCCAACAAGTTGTAAAAAAAAAATCATAAAATTATCCTCCAAAATGTTATGATTTTTTTGACATAACATCTTTGGAGCAATAAATATTTTAAGAATTATTGCAACTTGGTAAACATTCAATTTTTTGGTTTTCTGGAATATACCAAAATCTAATGTGACAATAAAATAAATTTATCATTTGATAAATCTATGATGAAACAATAGTTTTATCTATACATTAGATAATTCATGAAACCTAGTAGGCTGATATCCAGCAACAACAGCATCAAAACCTGATATAAATCCAATTATACTGAATTATCTATGCTTAATAAGCATAGATTTTACCCGATAGGTTGTATTTTATAAACCAATCCATAGAATTATAAGAATTTATTAGATAATATATCGTGTATTTATCTAGGCTAGTAATTCCCTTTTGGGACAGATAAAGGTAAGCTATATCTAACAATATTAACCAAAGATTAATTTGCGTTATTTTTCCTGGCTGACATTTTCAGGGATCAACCCTTGTTGATGCTCAAACAATAATATTCGCTGCAAATATAGAGGTAAATTCATGTCTCAGTCACTGCTAGAGACCATTTGGCTGGTCCCTTGCTATGCTTTAATAGGTGGTGTTTTAGCTTTACCTTGGTCGCCTGGAATAATCAGGAAAACCGGACCTAGACCGGCGGGTTATGTCAATTTAATCATGACATTTTTGGCCTTTGTGCATTCGGTCTTTGCCTTTTCAGCCACTTGGAATCATCCTGCCAAAGAGGTATTTATTCCTTGGCTATCCACCGCAGGCTTGAACCTGACTATTAATTTAGAACTCTCTTCAATTAGTGTGGGGGCATTAATTGTCATCACAGGCTTAAATTTCCTGTCCCAAGTTTATGCTGTGGGTTACATGGAAATGGACTGGGGGTGGGGACGCTTCTATTCTTTATTAGGTTTATTTGAAGCTGGTTTATGTGCCTTAGCTTTATGTAATAACCTGTTCTTCAGTTATGTAGTTTTGGAAGTTCTGACTTTAGGAACTTACCTTTTGGTAGGTTTATGGTTTAGTCAACCCTTGGTTGTCACTGGTGCGCGAGATGCCTTTTTAACCAAACGGGTGGGTGACTTATTCTTGCTGATGGGAGTTTTAGGACTGTGGACTTTAGCCGGGACTTGGGATTATCAAGACTTAGCAATATGGGCGCAAACTGCAAAAGTAGACCCTACAATTATTACCTTAGTTTGTTTAGCGTTAATTGCCGGTCCAATGGGTAAATGCGCTCAGTTTCCTTTGCATTTGTGGCTAGATGAAGCGATGGAAGGACCTGTTCCCAGTACCATTTTGCGGAACTCGGTGGTAGTGGCCAGTGGTGCATGGGTGCTGATTAAATTACAACCTGTGTTTAGTTTGTCCCCCGTGGCTTCTTCAGCTATGGTGGCCATTGGTGCAGTGACAGCTATTGGTGGTTCATTAATAGCGATCGCGCAAATTGACATCAAACGCTGTTTATCTTATTCTGTCAGTGCTTACATGGGCTTGGTGTTTATCGCCGTAGGCACACAACAAGATGACGCAGCATTATTATTAGTCCTCACTCATGCTATCTCTGCTGCACTTTTAGTCATGAGTACCGGGGGCATTGTTTGGAACAGCGTCACCCAAGATGTTACCCAACTCGGTGGTTTGTGGTCACGTCGTCCCTTTTCCGGTTTCGCATTTATTGTGGGTACATTGGGTTTAATTGGGTTCCCACCTTTAGGTAGTTTTTGGGCATTAGTAGAATTAGCTGATGGGTTATGGGGAACACACCCTTGGTTAGTAGGAATTATTATTGCCGTCAACGCTTTAACCGCCTTTAGTTTAACCAGAGAATTCTGTCTCATCTTTGGTGGTAAACCCAAACAAATGAGCGAACGTTCCCCCGAAGCTATTTGGTTGATGGTTTTACCAATGATGATTTTATTCGGCTTCGTTTTACATCTGCCTTTGGTGTTGCAAAGTTTATCTTTATTACCCAATTGGGCAATCTTAAATAAAGATGTGGCACTGTTATTAATTTGGTCGAGTATCTTCGGTTGCAGTATTAGCGCAGTCATTTATTTAAGTAACATTCCTAAACCAGTGCGCTTACCCTGGCAAGGTTTACAAGACTTACTTGCTTATGATTTTTACACCCCTAACCTCTACAAAATCACCATTATTTTTGGAGTAGCCCAACTTGCAAAATTAGCTGATATGGTTGACAGATTTGTAATTGACGGGATAGTTAACTTTGTGGGTCTATTCTCCCTGTTAGGTGGTGAAGGTTTGAAATACAGCACCAATGGACAAACCCAATTTTACGCCTTTACAGTTTTATTAGGAGTCGGTCTTTTAGGTGCTTGGGTGACATGGCCTTTCTGGGGTGTGCAGTTCATAGATTTAGTTTTTTAAATCTCTATGATTTTGTCTTTTGGTTTAGCTTCTACCTTATTGATACCTGAAGTAGCATCTGCACAAAATATCATGAATCCTGACGATTCAGTACAGGCATTACTGGACGCTAATCAACTTAAAATAGTGGGAGGCTATTACGATTTAGATCCTGGTAAAGTTAGCTTAGTTAGTTAATTCACTTTTATAAATGGGTAAAAGGAAATTTTCATAAAACAATTACCAATCACCAATCACCAATTATGTTAAGTGTTTTAATTTGGTTGCCAATTATTGGCGCTGCGATTATCGGGTTTTTACCAGATACAGTTATTTCTAAAACGAGAATTAGACTTGTATCTTTAACTCTGTCATTTTTAGTTCTGCTGTGGAATGTTTTCATCCTGCTGAAATTTGATATAAACACTCCAGGGATGCAGTTTCAAGAGTATTTACCTTGGAATGAAACCTTGGGTTTAAGTTATCAATTAGGAGTTGATGGGCTATCAATACTAATGTTGGTATTAAACAGCTTATTAACGTGGATAGCAATTTACAGCAGTAGTCAAGATACAGAACGCCCTAGACTTTTCTACTCAATGATTTTATTAATCAGTGGTGGCGTTGCTGGTGCTTTTTTGGCGGAGAATTTACTGCTATTCTTCCTATTCTACGAATTGGAATTAATTCCCTTTTACTTATTAATTTCCATTTGGGGAGGAGAAAAACGAGCCTATGCCGGCATGAAATTTCTGATTTATACAGCAGTTTCTGGGGCGTTAATTCTGGCGACATTTTTGGGAATGGTATGGTTAAGCGGTTCTCATAGTTTTGCCCTAGATGCAGTTTCTACCCAGAATATTTCCGCAGGAATGCAATTGTTATTATTAGCAGGAATAATTTTAGGTTTTGGCATCAAAATTCCCCTAATTCCATTCCATACTTGGCTACCCGATGCCTACGTTGAAGCTTCTGCACCCATCGCCATTTTACTAGGTGGAATTTTAGCAAAGTTAGGAACTTATGGACTGTTGCGGTTTGGGTTTGGTTTATTTCCCCAAGCTTGGAACGTAGTGGCACCAACTTTAGCAATTTGGGGTGCTATCAGTGCAATTTATGGGGCAGTAATAGCGATCGCCCAAAAAGACATCAAGCGCATGGTAGCATATAGTTCTATCGGACACATGGGCTATATTCTCCTAGCCGCAGCCTCCAGTACCAACCTAGCCTTAGTAGGTGCAGTAGCGCAAATGTTCAGTCATGGTATTATTTTGGCCATCTTGTTCCACCTCGTGGGAGTTGTAGAAGCCAAAGTTGGCACAAGAGAACTAGACAAACTCAACGGCTTAATGAGTCCCATACGCGGTTTACCTATCATCAGTGCCTTACTCGTTCTTGGGGGCATGGCCAGCGCAGGTATTCCTGGTTTGACAGGGTTTATCGCTGAATTTATCGTTTTCCAAGGCAGTTTTTCCACCTTCCCCATACCTACATTATTTTGCGTAGCCTCTTCCGGTTTAACAGCGGTTTACTTCGTCATCCTCCTCAACCGGACTTGTTTTGGCAGACTTAATAACGACTTAGCCTATTATCCTAGAGTTATTTGGTCTGAGAAAATACCCGCATTAATATTAGCCTCTCTCATTCTTTTCTTAGGAGTACAACCCACCTGGTTAGTGCGTTGGAGTGAAACCACAACTACAGCAATGGTAGCCGCTATTCCTACTCCTGAAAAAACCGTAAATTCGCAAGTGGCATTGAAGTAATTAAAGAAGAAGTTTACCTCGTTACCTCGTTCCCAGTCTCGGACTGGGAATGCTCTCAAGAGGCTCTGCCTCTACTGTAACTAACTAAAAGGTAGAGCCTTTTAAAACTCATTCCCATACAGAGTATGGGAACGAGAAACGAGAAAACAAGAAACTACTTATTTAATTACCCATTTAGGAGGAAGAATGAACGCTAAATACATACCCACACTGTTAGTTATTTATCGGTTTGCAGTTGCCCCCTTCCTCCTGTGGGATGCCCTGGATGGAACTACCACAATTTGGTTTTTAATTGGTTTTATCACTGCCTTTGTTGGCGATATTTTTGATGGCATAATTGCCAGACGGTTAGGAGTCAGCACAGCAGAATTAAGACAAGCCGATAGTTGGGCAGATGTTTGTTTATTTAGCTGTGTATTTATCAGTGCTTGGCTAGTACATCCAGAAGTTTTAATTTCCTATCGTCTCCCCTTACTCACCGTTGTTTTTGCCCAATTAATTTGGTGGATAGTCAACTTAATTAAATATGGCAAACCTGCCAGTTATCACACCTACTCAGCCAAATTTTGGGGCATTACCTTATTTATCGCTATCGTTTCTTTGTTTGGTTTTAACTATGCCGGAACTGCCTTATGGCTAACTTGTGTTGCGGGCTTCATCCACACAGTTGAAGAAATAGCAATGACTCTAATTTTACCAGTGTGGACACATGATGTTTTAAGCATTTTTCACGCTTTAAAAATTCGCCAAGATTTACAGCAAAATTTACAAAACATTCCTACTTCTTAACTTAATCAAAATGGTACAAATTTCAGATAAACCAACCACTAAACTACCACCCTCAAACCACGAATTTGCCGAAATAATTCATCGTCTAGAAGCTGGTGGTTCAATGCTGCCAGATACACCGGAAAACTTAATGCAAATCATAGGTATTTATAAAGCTTACGCTGTACCGATGGATTTTTATTGGCGAGATTTACTTTATATTGCGGAAAGAGTATTTTTAAATCCTCTTCCTGCTTTGAAATACTTCTTACCCCAAGAATATTTAGACTTACATAATCATTATGCAGGTGATGATGCTGACTTAAGAATTTGGCGCGGTGTAGCTACTGCTCATCCTGAACTTTTGGCATTTATGGAAAAAGGCGAAACTCGCAAAATGCCAAAAATATTGCATCATTTATTGCATGACAGAATTAACATGGAATTTGCCGAAGCTTGTATGCAAGCCATGTTATGGCATCGGAAAATGTATGCCCCTGTTAATCAATTTGATGCCTATTTAGATTCAGAAGAATATAGGGCAAATGCCGATAAAGCAATTAAAGCTTACTTCAAGAAAAATCCTTTGATGTTGGGACTTTATAAACTGTTTCCAGATATGTTTTTGGAACAGTGCCGAATGATGTCCTATTATTCCAACTTAGGACTTTTTTGGGAAGTGATGGCACCAGTATTTTTTGAAATGTCGGATATTTACGATGAAGGTGGTTTTAAAGGTGTTCCCGATGCCATGAATTTCTTAGTCAATGGAATCTTTGCCATTGCGGGTCGTCCCATCTATCATCATCTTTATGTTGATGGTGAATGTTATGAAATCATCCCCAAGTCAAAAGGCTTTACTTGGTTATATGAAGCCGCTTTACCTTATGTAGAAGCTGTGTTTTACCGCACTGCACCATTTAGGGGAACAAAATCATATAATGCCCAAGCAAAACAAGTACCAGATGACCAAAAAGATTTTCATTATGGCATTCTTTATGCTGATGTCTTTCCTGTAGGAACTGCTGGTATTCCTCCTACATTATTAATGCAGGATATGTTGCATTTTCTGCCGCAATATCTTGTTGATTATTACAAACAATATTGTCGAGGTGAAGATGATATTTTGATTCAGTTGGGTGTGACTTTCCAACGGTCAATGTATAATGTTACATCTGCGGTAATTCAAGCTTTAAGAACGGCCCTTTTATATCCGTTAGATGACCCAAATCCTAAGCATTTACAGGCAAATCGTGAGTTTTTTGAAATGCAATTGAATCGCTTCACTCGTGCTGATTATGGTATGCGTGATGCGGCAAAGTTGCGTAGTATTCAAAGTCAGGATTATAGATGATCCCCCCAATCCCCCTTGATCAGGCAGGGCTGTTTCATTCCATAAGGAGAAGGAGTTTGTCAATATCATGGGAGAGAAATCTTTGAGCGATCGTAATGGAAGCATGACCATTTCACCGGAGTATGTTGAGAGCAATCGCTCTCAAGACAGAGAGATTTGCAGGGGCATGACCCAGACGTATTTTTGAATCATCCTCTTTGAAAACTACGTCTTTAACCCAGTGAAGGCGATTTTCGATACACCAATGACCGCGAATACCACGAGCGAATTCTTGTGCTGACTACCCGTCTGATCGTTGAGTATGAGGGAACACCATGTTTTTGGATTTCAAACTTTTTGATCAATACTTGACGATGGCGTTTAACTCTCATCCCCCCATGCTCGATACCCGACATATCCACTCATTGTTCCCATTATTACAAACAGCAATACCAGCCAGAGTGGATGTCTTCGACCATCAGTCGTTCTGAAGTCTTCCACTTGCCGCAGATGTTCCATCAGAGAAGCACCCATAATTTTACCCCCTCAACACTTGCTATTTTACCTGTTTTAGGGAATGAAACAGCCCTGGACTTGAGGGGGCGACAAAGAAGCTAAAGAGGTTGCTGGATAAGTATCACAGCCCTCATACCCTGCTGATAAAATGGCATCTTATTGCGATAGCTTGCGTGGCGTAGCCATACTAAAGCCATCATCTCCAAGACCAATTCTTGACACTCATTCATAGAAACTATCTAGGGTTTGCTGAAAAATTTGTCTGTGAGGGGAGGGAACAGGGAACAGGGAACAGGGAACAGTTTCAGCTATCTAGATATCTTCAATTTCCCATATCCGACAAGGAAAATTGCACCTGTTTTGAGACACCATAAACCAAAACCTTGCACTTTCTTGTGATAAAAATCCGCGAAACCCTTATTAATAAACGGTTTTATCTTTATTCAGCAAGCCCTATCTAACTAGAACCATACAAACCTATCCAAAAAGCACTATGTCTTCTTCTAGTTCTTTGATTTTCACAAGGACGACAAACATAAAATCTGCTTTTTCAACATTTGCTAATTGATAGCGGTTAATTAGTTGTTTGCAAATGCTGTCTAGAAATAACTCAGGATGGTTACGACCATCTACCAAGACGTTGAAATAACAAATTGCTTTATGTTCAAAGACGTATTTAGCCGCGATGGTACTTTTACCTATTCCCGCATCACTGATAACTATAAAATAGCCTTTGGTATTGGTGTTGATGAATTTTGCCAAGGCTTAAAATACGAATTTGCGACCGCAGAAGGATTGTATTTTTTCGGTGATTAGTGATTGAAATTCTGATGATATAGATTTATCTGGAATAGGATTTTTTAATGTTGCTTCTGATTGAGGTTGATGATATTTCTGTTTTAAATAAGTTCGTAATTTTTCAAATTTACCTGCTCCTTCTTTTTCTCTAAGTTCAGGACAGACATTTTCAAACTTTTTATAAATCTTTTGTAGACGACTTTTAACAATAGCTTCGGTAATGCTTAATTTTACACTGAGTTGTATTTGATTAATTTGTGCATCTGGGTCAGGTAGTGCAGTTAATAAAGTTGTTTTCTCTTCAACAGATAAATGTTGAATATCTGCTTGTTGGTTAAGAAATTCTTGCCAAGTCATGGATGTTGTTTAGATTTTAGTAAAAATTATAACTGATTTTTGGAAAATCTCACTTTGTTAATGTTTTTTAACCGTCATTTTTCGATTAGCATCATAAACAGCCTGGGAATCAATTCCCAGTCTCAGAGCGAAAGTCCACTAAAGTGGACTCAAAGATTGTTTCGGTGGTTGCAGAATAAATTGTACTCTAGAAATGCCATAATTGAGATTGGTTAATTAGATAAAATCAAATATCTATACTTTTAATATACCTTGAATACACTTTGCATATACTTCACTTATATCTACTTCTAATATACCTATCTCTATACCTTGGCTCAACTTCATTCCCTCAAATTGGTGACAAGATAAAGATATAGAAACGAGAGAGAAATTCAAAAATAAAAGGCAGTAAAAACCATGAACCAACAAATTAAGGAAGAATTACTCCGTCAAGCAAAGCTAACTTTTAATGTCGCTTTGTGTGTTTCCGCAGCTTCAGCTATGATGACATTATTTGGCGTAGGTTTAATCTATTTCAACAAAGTATCAGAAGCTAGTTTAACCGCAGGTGGTGGCGCTTTGGCAACTATGACTAGCCTGAATTTTGCTAAACAAACTAAGGATGAATTATGCGAAATGATTGAGGAGGATGAAGACTAAAATTAGTAGAGGTAAAGTAAAGTCCCAGAAGCTAGGGAATAAATTAAGAGTCTATAGCTTAAGTCGGGTAAAACCGACTATTTTGGCTTGAAGGATTCTATTTCACGAATAAATTTTGATTTTTAGTTATAAAGATTGCGTTTTAACGCACTTTAAATATTAGACCGGAAATTGATTTCCGGGCGGGTCTGGAAACAAACAGATAAGACATTTTTGGCTTAATTTGATACCAATAAAACCCCTACCCCAAATCAAATTTTTCTGTTAATACTGTAAAAACTCAAATTCCCATCCTGTGAAATCTATTTATCATCGATAAAACATTATGTCTCACAATTCCAATTCCACAAACAACCACAACAAAACAATAAAAATAATTGCTGTCACCAGCATAGCATTATCTCTCACCGCTTGTACCAACAACCAAAATACACCCCAATTAAAAACTAACAGCGAAGCCGTGGGTGTTTCCATTCCAGAAAATCAAACTAATCCAAAATCACAACCACCTGCTAAAATCGAAAACTTTAATTTTACCGTCCCAGCTAAATTTCAAGGGAAGACAGTTTATAAAGTCGAACCCAAAAACAACGAAAAAGTCATTGCTTTAACCATTGATGATGGTCCCTGGCCAAAAACCACGGTAGAAATGTTAGATATCCTCAAACAAAATGATGTAAAAGCCACATTCTTTTGGGTAGGAAGTTCCTTAAAAAATTATCCCGAAATAGCCAAACGAGTAGTAGCCGAAGGTCACGCTATTGGTAATCATACATGGAATCATTTATATAAACGCATGGATGCAGCCACAGCTAAAAATGAAATTGAAAAAACA
Source organism: Anabaena sphaerica FACHB-251 (assembly GCF_014696825.1). Classification (NCBI taxonomy): domain Bacteria; kingdom Bacillati; phylum Cyanobacteriota; class Cyanophyceae; order Nostocales; family Nostocaceae; genus Anabaena; species Anabaena sphaerica. Next base: position 763,610 of record NZ_JACJQU010000002.1, read on the forward strand.
AATGAATTAATCTATAAAACAACAGGTGTAAAAACATCTTTTTTCCGTCCACCTGGAGGCTATTTAAACAATGGATTAGCCGCTTATGCTAAAAGTCAAAAAAACTCTGTTGTCATGTGGTCAGTGACCTCAGCAGACACCGATCCTCGTGCAAAATATCAAGTATTTGTTAAAAATATTCTCAGAGATGCTAAACCCGGCGCAATTGTTTTAATGCACGATGGTGGCGGGAATCGTCAACGAACCGTCCAAGCCTTACCAGAAATCATCACTGGACTAAAACAACAAGGTTATAGATTTGTCACAATTCCCGAATTATTAGAAATGGAAAAATAAAAGAGGCAGAAGTCTGGAATCTCTTTTTCCTCCTGCCTCCTGCCTTCTGCCTTCTGCCTTCTTCACTCACTCACAACAGAAGCACAAACCTGAGCTTCTTGCCAAAGTTTGTGTAAAAAGAACTCGGTGCGATCGCTCATCGTCGTCACAAACACACCCACAGCATCCTCAGAACCATCTGATAACCAGGAACCCCGCAGGGTGACTTCCAGATATTCAGCATCGCTCTTGGACAGGGCTATGATTTCACCATCATTTCGTCGCGCTTCAGCCTTCAGCCTTTCTACTCCCGGTAAATCAACAGGAAGCAAAAAGGAAGCCGTGCTAGGTTCAAAATGTAAAGTTTGACCAACCCGCAGTGCCAAAATCACTCTCTGCGCCACCCATTCTTCTAGTGACAGCGTGAGACACTCTAAATAAAAGCTTCCTTCAGTGTAAGTTAATTTCAGCATTCCTTATGCTCTCCTGTTATTCCAGGTCTGCTTGCAAATCCACCCAAAATTTTTCTGCAAAAGAAACAGCAGGGTGAACTGGCGCTTTTGGTTTGGTACGTAGCTGCATCCCAACTTCAGCCAGACTTTTATCGCCTTTACGAGAGTTACATCTAGAGCAGGCTGTGACTACGTTATCCCAGGTATGAAGTCCCCCTTTAGATCGAGGAATCACATGATCCAAGGTCAGATGTTTGTTTGTCCCACAATATTGACAACTGTGATGGTCTCGCCGCAGCACTTCCCGCCGATTCACTGGGGGAACTTTCCACATCCTTTCAGCCGCTGCAATTTTCAAGCGGATGTGTTTTGGCACAGATAATACCAAGCTAGGCGAGTGAACTAACCATCCCGGTTCTGCGGAAAAGTCTAGTGGCTCGGCTTTATTAGTTACCAACAACACAATGGCTCGCTTGATATTTACCCGACACAGTGGCAAGTAATTTTGAGAAAACACCACCACGGATTGCTCTAACACTTGCATGGCGATCATCACAGCCTGACTCCTTATTAACAGCTATCAGGGAATAGGTAAAGAATTTTCTCCCCATCTCCCCAGTCCCCAGTTACCTACCTGTTCACTGATATAAAAAACCCCCGCTTCACCTAAATCAGAAGCGGGGGTTAAAATTGACCTGATACTTTTCTGGTCTTATTTTGGTACAGCATTTTCTTTGTACCTCCCGCTATTTGTATCTAAATGTGGTTTACCATTCAGCCAATCAAAACTGATATATCTAAAATCATTATTACCCTCTGTGTTTTGCCTTTGATGCTGGCTACCATCGGCCATAAATAAATACTTCACTCCCACAGCAGCAAATTCCCAACTGGCTTGGCTGTTGGTGGGATGGGAGAGAGTTGAAATGGGGTAAATGGATTTCACAGAAAATTTCACCTATTGAACATTCCTTTAAACATACTACACTTGTATTACTATCCTGTCTATATCTATAAGGAGAAAAAATCATGCATACCATCACACGCACCTCAACCACCGATATGGAAGTTACCAGCATCCGTTTGGAACGCGAACTGAAGGATAAACTTAAAGAGATAGCTGGCAATCAGGGATATCAAGCTCTGATTCGAGATGTTCTCTGGAATTATGTGCAGCAAAAATCAGGTGAGTGGAAACCTCGATTTTCACGCGCTGACATTCGAGCTAGTATAGCGGCAACAGCCCAGCAAGATGAACGCTGTGTCCTCACAGGTAAATTAATTGAAGCTCAACAGCCAATGTTATTAGGACTGACGAGGAATGGCGACATGGTTCCTCTAAGTGTCGAGAGTTTGGCTCTCTAGTGTATTATTGCTTAGGTTTCCAGTGGTCATGATAGTAGTGGTGAACTACCTACACTGACTCTTCGAGTACAGTGTAGGCTTCCTGTCCAACAAAAAGCGCAGTAGTAGATTTGTTGCGTCCTCTATTACTGCGACTTACATCTGGGCGACAAGCTTTATCCCCCGTTCCAGAGGTCAAACCTTCGGCTTCGCTCAGGTTAAAAACTTGTACTGAGCGTAGTCGAAGTATCCGTAGTCCCTCATCTCTGAGGTTACAGCAGATTGCAGATCAATGAGGTACAGAATCTAAATTGAAACTTATACACAAAGTCAGTTTTACTCCTGACTCCTGACTCCTGCTGTATTTAACGTTAAGTTTAATGTAAATTCATAGACCTAAGTAAAAACCCACTATACCTTGTCACTACCATATTCAGTGTTAATGCGTAAGCTATTTATGATATTTTTTATGTAATTACAGAGAAATTACGGTTTATGTAGAGTTACAAACAAGATATCCTAGATTGATGATAATAGACTTACTCAATCTCCAAACCTTGAAAATCCTGTAAAGCAGGCATTGAGATTGATAAAATTATCATAACCTAGATAACTCAAATTAGTTCATAAATCCAAATAGAGGTAATTAATATTTGTATACCTGAAAGGGTAAAAAAATTTTAGCACATTCTTCATAAATTACTTGTAATTTATCAGGGAGAAGCAAGATAATTAAAGATCAAAAACGTAAAAATAATGAAAAAACGTTTATTATCACTGCCACAATATATAAATAATGATGTAGATCAACTACAACCATATAGAGCCAAGCTGATGCAGCAACAGGAAAAAACAGCCCATACGTTGGTGCATAAAATTAATCATATAGTTGCCAATAGTCAAGCTACATCCTTGATATTGCAAGAAATTTCTCACTTGCTAGGAGTAGCATTGAAAGCAGATTGCTGCTGTTTAGTGACAACTATCAGTGATGAATCTGGTGAAGTATCTGCGGCTAATTGGTGTAGTGAACAATTTTTGGACGTGTCACAATCTAGCGAAATATTATCAAGGCAGCAATTGTTGATGAGTTCACCATCTATACAATGCGCTACTGAACAATTAACTATTGAAGATATTTCCACAATTCAAAAAACGCTAGCAATTAGTTGTCAATCTTGGGCAATACCGATGCAATCGGTTTTAGCAATTCCCACGCGATTTAGTGGTAAAAATAACGGGGTAATTTGCCTGATAAAATTCCACGCATATCAATGGAATGAATCAGAAAAAAATTTACTGCAAGCAATAGCGCCATCTTGTGCGATCGCTTTAGCTCAAGTAGCCCAAACACAGATACTCGCTAATCAAAAGCATGATCTGCACAAAGGCAACCAGCATCAAATTTTAATTAAGCGATTAACTACTTTAAGTCTTAGTAACTTGGAGTTAAATCAAATGCTCCAGTTAGTTATTTCATCGACGGCCGAATCTTTAGAAGCAGATCGAGGATTACTGATTTTATTAAAATATACAGATCCAATGTTTAGGAATCGTCAAAAAAAGCAAATTCCTAAAGCCAAAGCCACTGTAGTTGGAGAATGGACTAAAACTCAAAACCCTGCTGAAACCAGGTTAGATAAATTAGATCAGTCTTTTTGGTTGTCAGAGTGTGGATTATGCCAACGTGTATTTGTAGAATCGGGGAAACCGATCATGATTGATAATTGTCCAGAGCAAAAAGAGAATTGGAAACCAAATCCATTGTTTGCCATTGAAGAGTTTCCTGCCACATTATTAATGCCATTAGAAAATCAAGGCAATGTTTTAGGATTTGTGGTTTTACAACAACAAGTTGCTCGCAGTTGGCAACCCACAGAGTTAAATATTGTGGAAATGGTCTGCGCTCAATTGAGTAATGCCATAATTCAATCACAAACACTGCGACAAGTACAAAATTTAGTAGATGAAAGAACAGAGCAACTCAAGCGCAGTTTGGAAGTACAAGCAAAATTGTACGAAAGAACAAAGCAGTATGTTGAGCAGTTGCAAGAACTCAATGAACTTAAAGATGAATTTGTCAGCAACATCAGCGATCGCTTGCGTTATCCTCTGACAAATATGCGGATGTCAATTCGTAATTTACGTTTACCAGGAATTTCACCAGAACGTCAAGCCCGATACCTAGATATTCTAGAGTCAGAATGCACCAAGGAAATTAACTTGATTAATGACCTCCTCACGCTCCAGAAACTAGAATCCCACCAGGAAGCACCGCAATTTGAAACTATAAACTTAAATACTAAAATTAATGACTTGGTAGCTACTGTAGAAAAGCCCTTCTTAGATCAGGCATTATCTGTAGCCGTAGATTTACCTAAAGAACCATTAAAACTCCAAACTGAAATCGAGAGTTTTGACCGCATTTTGCAAGAACTGTTAAACAATGTCAGTAAATACTCGGAGCGTGATACTATCGTCCATTTACAGGCGACTCACAGAGTCGAACAAGAAGTGGATCAAGTTATGATTAAAGTGACTAATACAGGACGTGGCATCTCGCAAGAGGAAGCAGCCTATATCTTTGATAAGTTCCGACGTGGTAAAGGACGTTGGACTCCTGGTACTGGCTTAGGATTGGCTTTAGTCAAGTCTCTGGTACAGCATTTGCATGGAGCGATCGCTGTTGAGAGTACCCCCATTGAGAACTCTCATTTAAGCGAAATTTGTTTTACCCTCACCCTACCTCAGTTTTCCTCAGCAAATCATCCACATTCTCAACAGTGACTACAGAAAACAACTCAACGGGACTTGATTCCCCCACCCCCATTGATGACAATGCTCTAGAAGCTAATTTGGATGTTGATTCAGTTAGCATCCAAGTGGAGAAATTATCCGATAGACAGCGGCAAATTACCGCCAAAGTCCAAATTCCCCACCCCATCGAAAAAGTCTGGAAGATTCTCACAGACTATGAAGCCTTGCCTCAATTCATTCCTAATCTAGCCAAAAGCTGTCTGTTAGACCATCCCAATGGAGGCATACGTCTTGAACAGATAGGCTCTCAGCGATTGTTAAATTTCAAATTTTGTGCGCGTGTAGTTCTGGATCTCGAAGAAATCTTCCCCAAACTCATCAACTTTCAAATGGTAGAAGGAGATTTTAAAGGATTTGCTGGTAGTTGGTGCTTAGAGCCTTATTCTCTTGGTGCAAACCAAGGAACAATTCTCTGCTACACAATCCAAGTTTGGCCTAAGCTCACAATGCCAATAGCAATCATTGAGAACCGCCTCAGCAAAGACCTGCAACTAAACCTTCTGGCAATTCGCCAACGGGCAAATGAGTTAAGCATCGTGTAAGCTGCTGGTTATCAAATCAGCATAGCTAAATTGAATAGGTAGAAAAGAAGTTGTTTTCCATTCTCTTCTACCTTTCTAGTTTTTTTAATACCCCCAGGGGAATTCGAATCCCCGTTACCTCCGTGAAAGGGAGGTGTCCTAGGCCTCTAGACGATGGGGGCATCGGACTTCAGACTTTTAATAATCTACCTGATTTTTCAGAAGATGTCAACACCTTTTTCTAAAAAATTTTTCACGGCATCCAAATCTTCTAAATTCAGCAGATTACAAGGTGATCACAGATGAAGAGAAATCAATTCAAAATTCAAAAACTCCCAACCCTACACCCTCTTCCGGTCGCCAAATAGCTAAAAAAGATGTACTATAGATAACTAAGCATAACAAAATCTCTTATTTTTTCAAAGATGGGTGTGCGGTTGTACGCTGTAGAGTTAGTATTTATGATTCTTTACAGAGGATTTTGAAATCAATCGCTCAAAATCTACAACATGGAAGCATCTTTTCAAATTACCCTACAGATGGTGTTCACAGTCCTGGCAGGCATCAGCGCCCAGGTGATGGCGGCATACTTCAAGCTGCCCAGCATCGTCTTATTACTCTTGTTAGGCATCATCTTGGGTGCTGATGGGATTGGACTACTGCATCCCCATCTGCTAGGAACAGGATTAGAAGTAATTGTCTCCCTAGCAACGGCAATTATCTTGTTTGAAGGCGGGCTGAAATTGGATCTACGGGAGATGGGCAGAGTTTCACTCAGTTTACAATTGCTTGTCACCCTGGGAACCTTAATAACGCTGCTAGGGGGCAGTATGGCGGCTCACTGGCTGGGAGAATTTCCCTGGAGTATAGCTTTTCTCTATGCTTCCATAGTCGTTGTCACCGGACCAACAGTGGTTGGACCACTGCTCAAACAAATTAACGTAGATAGACAAGTAGCAACCCTGTTGGAAGGCGAAGGTGTTTTAATCGACCCAGTGGGAGCTATTCTGGCTTATGTTGTCTTGGATACGATTTTGAATGGCGATGCTGACCCGGTTAACGCCATCATGGGTTTAATATTGCGTTTGGGTGTGGGATCAATGATTGGGGGTGTTGGCGGTTATCTGATGAGTTGGATTTTCAAACGCGCCAATTTTCTCTCTTTTGAACTGAAAAACCTGGTGGTTTTAGCGGTGCTGTGGGGTTTGTTTACCCTAGCGCAAACTATTCGCAGCGAGTCAGGAATTATGACTACAGTCGTTGCCGGTGCAGTATTTGCTAACTCATCAGTTCCTGAAGAACGTCTGTTGCGAAGCTTTAAGAATCAGCTGACAATTCTGAGTGTTTCTGTACTGTTTATCCTCCTAGCAGCTGATTTATCCATAGCCAGTGTGTTGGCCTTGGGTTGGGGTAGTTTATTTACTGTTTTGGTATTGATGTTCGTGGTTCGCCCGATTAACATTCTGTTGTGTACTTGGAACAGTAATCTTAATTGGCGACAAAAACTTTTTTTAAGTTGGGTAGCACCTAGAGGAATAGTTTCTGCCTCTGTGGCTTCTTTATTTGCAATTTCCCTAACACAAAGGGGCGTTAATGGTGGCGATGCTATTAAAGCTCTGGTGTTTCTGACCATTATCATGACTGTTTTTTGTCAAGGGTTAACAGCAGGCTGGCTAGTTAAGTGGTTACGAATCACTTCTAAAGATGCCACTGGAGCGGTGATAGTGGGTTGTAATCCCTTGAGTTTATTGATTTCCCGCTTTTTTCAAGAACGGGGGGAAAGCGTGGTCATGATTGACACTGACTCCCAGTATTTTGCTCAAGCTGAAGCTCAAAATCTGCGGGTGATTGCTAGTAGTGCGCTGGATGCAGAGGTTTTGGAGGAGGCAGGAATTGCTTCTATGGGTACTTTTTTGGCTATGACTAATAATGGCGAAGTCAATTTTGTGTTAGCACAACGGGCAGCGGAGGAATTTAACCCACCCCGTGTTTTAGCAGTATTTCCCCGTGATCCTCAAGCTTCTACCTCAGTCAATAGTAGCAATAGTAGAGTTAATCAAGCTTTTGTCTCTGACTTACCCATTAAAACCTGGAATGAATATTTAAATGACGGCCGGGTGAAGTTGGGGACAACGACTTTAAATGAGGCAGAATTTGCTGTTCAGCAGGAGCATATACAGGAAAAGATTCGGACTGGTGTGTTAGTACCCCTCTTGCTAGAAAGAGAAGAACGCCTACAGGTAATGTCAGTGAATCAAGATTGGGAAGTAGGCGATCGCATTATCTACCTGTTGTACGATTCCAGACCAAATCTTTTAAAACGTTTATCTGGTGCTAGTCAATCTACAGTCTTGGCTTTAGAAACTTTACCAGAAGTAGAAGAAGTACCTACTGCTAAATTTTCTCAACTTTCTGCTACTGAAGCATCTGGCAATTGAAAGTCAATATTTTCTTGATACATTTCTTTCTCTTGCCATAGCAAAGCAGATAAATGCACTATTGCCAAAATCAGGGTAGTAAAAGCAATCACGTAGCTGTTGATAGCATACAGGTGTTGTACTGTTAATGTATTAATAGCTCCACCACCCGTTAATATATCTCGCAGTTGTCCACCAATGACAGGGATGGCTTCGATGGTTCCTAACTCAATTTGAAATCGCCAGTATCCTTCTTGATTCCAGCCCAGGAGCATAGCTGTCCAATCTAAACCAATAGCACACAGGGTAAATAAAATGCCGCTAATCCAAGCTGTCAGCCAACTCTGACGAAATTGCCGACCGAGAAACATGACAACGATATCAATGAGTGCGATCGCAATCATGGCATTACCAGCAATCTCATGCGCTCTGTAAAATAACCAACCATAAGCTACTTGAGTATTGATCATCTCCAATGAATGATAAGCACCTCCGGCTGTTGGTTCGTAGTAAAAAGACAGTAAAACCCCCGTCGAAGCGTAAATGAGGTACAGGGTAAAAATTACGACGGCTAATAGCGTCGCTACTCGTCGCCAAATCCAATCCAACTGGGTAGTTTGCATGGACGAACCCTCTTTAGTTGATCAATTGTGTCTTTATATTAAAATCTTAACATTTTTTAAGAATATATACTTATTGCCAGATCAAGGAGGCTTCGCCGTGAGCGTCAGCCGATAGCTTGCGTGGCGTAGCCATACGGTACAGAATCTAAATTGAAACCTATACACAAAGACAGTTTTACTCCTGACTCCTGACTTCTGACTACTGCTGTATATAATACCTATTGCCAGATCTATACCCTACCCCAATCCTGCAATTTACTGAGAGTCACGGAATATCGTATGCCTTCCGGGAGCCGGAGGCATACCGCAGAGGACACAGAGGAATAAGAGTTGGGAAGAGTGTTTGCAAAAAATCAACGCTGAAGATAATTTAAATATTCCTGTTTTAAATGCCAATATTAGGAAGTTATTATTTGTTAGTTAGAGACACCATTCTCTATAATGGCAATATAATTTAAGATATAAAATCCTTAGTACAGTAAGGCAGAAATGGCCTTATCTAGCCATAGACATCTCCGACAAATATTGTGGAGAGGTTCCATGTAACTTTTCTACAAAACGCATATTTGATTTTCACAAGATGTCTAATAGATAAAAAAGTAGATTCTATGAGTTTTACAGCCTTCTGCCTGATTGGACTAGTTAACTGCAACCGAGCCGAGTGAACGATAACAGCTATGTCTTACGTCTCCCTGCTGAAAAATGTACCAGAAATATTAAGCCAACCAACTGGGATAGCAGCTATAGCCTCTCTTGGCATCCACGGTGCTATTGCTTTGATTGTGCCATTAATGCCTGTTGATTCCAGTAAATCCCCGCAAACTGATTCCACAAAAGCAGTAGGATTAATGGAATTGAGTTCGGCTGACCAAAACAGATTGCCACAAACTGCCGATACATCCCAAGTTGCTTTACAACAACCCCTACTACCGCTACAACCACAAATTCCTCTACCGAACTTTGGCAACGAACCAGCAATCATCCCACCTTTAGAACCAGCTTTACCTAGCCAGCAGGTATTGCCACCCATCCCTACATCATCGGCGAACTATAATTCTCCTTACTTGCCTAGAAGGCAGCCTACCCAAAGATATACTAAAAACGATTTTAGAACCCAAGTTTCTAATTACCGTCTCAGAAGTACATTCTCTCCCACAGCTTCTCCTTTTGTTGATGATATAGATGCCAAAATTAGAGAAACCCAACCACTGAATATAAACAGGTTGCCACAAGTTCAAGCAGATAATAAATTACCTGCTGAACCGCTAATTAACCCATCTCCCGATGCTATTGACATTGGCTCTACGACAGCACCACAAGGAGTTACTGAACCACAAAAAATTCAGTTAGGAGATAGCCCAGTTCAAATTGCGGCAAATTCTCCATCTGATCTCCCTGCTGAACTATCTGTACAAGGTAAAGGTCAATTATTATCAGCAGCACCGATTGTACTACCATCACCAGAAACTTCAGCACAGCCACAAGGGGAAGTTCCAACTTTCAGCCAGGCTGACTCTCAAGGTAAGAAAAGCGAACAGTTACTGGCCAACCTGAACTCTTATAACACCCTGAGAAAAACAATTCGGGAAGAATACCCCAACGTCAAGGAACAAGCAGTCATTCGTGAAACTATCTCTACAAATAAACGAGATATGGAAGGTACTGTTTTGGGTCGATTAGTTGTAGATCCTGACGGTAAGGTCGTGGATATCAAGTTCCAAGATAGGTCAGTAGCTCCTGAACTGCAATCCAAAACCAGGGAATTTTTTAACGCCAATCCACCTAAAGCTGAGAAACGAATTAGCTCTTATCCTTTCCAACTCAGGTTTAAAAATAATAGCGATAATAATATTCCCCAAAAAACTCAAGAGCTAAAACCTTCACAAAATCCAAATGCTCAAAAAGTATCTGAGCCACAAGAAAGAAAAAATCAGCCGAATAATCAAGCTGTGATTATTCCCAACTCTTCTGCGACACCTCTAGTCAGTGAGGATAAACCTACTTTCTCAACTGAATCTGCTCAAAAGCTAATAAAACAGTTACGTCAAGTCAAAGAAGAAAGACAAGACTCAAATCAAGAAAAATAACATCATCAAATTTTGACATTCTCCCCACCTTACTTCGTAAAAGGTGGGGACTCTAAAGATCGCTCTTTAGGTTTTCTCTTTCCACGAGTTGACTTGCGTAAACGCCTCAATTAGCTTTCATCCCCGGCTTAAAAGACATCAACCCCTAAAAATTTCTGGGGTTTTTAAGAGTTGATTTTGGGGTTTTCAGCCTATTTTATGATAAGTACCTGAGCAAAATTAATTTAGCATTTTGGGAACAGATCAAAATCTCTATATTGCTGATCTGTTCCCTGTTAAGAGTTGCAAATAGGGCTTGCTGAATAAATTGCAAAACTTTACAGGTAAAAGGTTTGAGGCATTTTGACTTTCAAAAAGTGTAAAATTTTATGGCGTGGGAACTTGAAAACCTTACATTTCAGTTTGAGTAGATATGAGTAGATTTGGATAGTTATTTTTATTCAGTTACCATGATATTACCAGCCTGTTTCAGATTTCTGGAAAACATAAGCGGCCACCTCCAGAATTTCCTGCTCGCTTAATTTATTTTTGAAGGCGGGCATAGCACTTTTACCCTTCTGAACTTGGTTGATAATAGTTTGGATAGGGTCAGTATCATAATTTTCTAAATATTTTGATAGTGCTGATTTTTGTAAAGTTTTATGTTCAACGAGGATATTAGCGCCTCCTATATGGCAAGAAGCGCAGTTAGCATTAAAAATTACGCTGCCGGTAGATATTTCTGCGGCTAAGGCTTGGTCAATGAATTTGAAGTTAAACAACAGGAACAGGGCGATCGCCAACAATATTTTTAATAAAAGTATTCTCAAGAGATTTTCCTCGCAACAAGCACACCACAACTGAAAAATATTGGCTAGTAAGCAGTAAATATACGCAAGTATATTGATGGCAGATAGCAATCTGAGATATTTAATAACATTTCCAGCTATCGGATCTCTTGTATATTATATAGCCATGGACAGGGTGGTTAGGACATCAATTGATCATAAAACTCCCACTACAAAAGGGTTTTACTCCTGACCCCTGACTCCTGCTATAATACGGAATTTTAGCAACCTGGATAAAAATTAGCGGTAACTAGTTTAACCCTCTATTTTTACCCAGAGATCAAACTTGTTACCGCACCTGATCAGTAGTTTGCGCCACCTAATGAGCAAGAAAAATCATTTGGTGTGAAATTAGCAAGATTATTAGCCTGCAACAGTGATTTTACCAACCATACCAGCACCACGGTGAGGTTGACAGTAGAAAACGTAATCACCAGCAGGTGCATCTGCGGGAAAGGTTGTTGTTACCTTCTGTCCAGGATTCAACAGTAATTTAGTGTGAGACAAAGATGTGGCCAAAGCAGCATCCTTGGCAGGGTTTTTAGCAGCATCAAACACAACGTTATGGGGAGGAACTTTGTTGTTAAGCCATTCAACTGTGTCACCTGCTTTAATAGTCAACTGTTTAGGCTCAAATACCAAAAGTCCTTTGTCACTACCCAACTTGACCTGATATGTTTCAGCAGATGCTGTGGGAGTAAAAATAGCAAAGCTGCTAACAACTAAAAGAACAGTCAACACAGCTAAGGTCAAGCGTCTCCAACTGGTGGCAATTAATTTCATGGCTCTCTCCTGAGATATAGTTTTATTTTCCTGTTCTTATTTTAAATACAATTAACACCAAATATGACAATCTGTCATAGATGAAATTTTTTTTTTAAGAATTGGCGGTTATCAATAGCAAAGTACGGACTAAAATACAAAGTTCCCAATCCTGCTTCCAGAGAGCAAATTCAAGTAGAAGCAGTAAGCATAAGCAACCAAAGATGACAATTCAAGCAAATGCACGTAAGGATTCAGGACTAGGAACTGAGATTTTTCCACAGTAAGGGCAAGATTGCCCCTACTTCACTGAGTAAGAAGGCTTATTAGCAGATGTTTAGTAATGAATCTTACCACCACCCCATCTAATACCAACAATTTTTGGTTGAACGAGAATGTGACCTGCGATCGCACTCAAGTCATCATCTGTCAGGTTTCTCATTTCTGTAAAGATATCCGCGCTCTTAATGCTGGGATGTAATTCAGAAATCTCCACTTCACCGTCATAAGTTGTGGGATTTTTCATGTAGTCTACCAACCCTTCAATGTTGTCACGTTTGGGTGTAGCTAAAGCCAAAGCTTCTGGTTCCAGTCCCACGTTTTGGTTAGTTTTGGTTACACCCCCAGCATGACATTGAGCGCAGGTGTCATTAAATAATCTTTTACCTTTTGCCAGTTGTGACAGGCTAATGACAACAGTATCACCCTTGTCATTCAATGGTACGGTTCTGACAGTTTCACTCAGTTCCACCGCTGTTGCACTACCAATGAATAGCTGAAACGTCAGCAAAACAGTAGCAACAACAACGCCAATCAGTCTTCTAAACATATTTCCCCTTCAAGTTTGTAATGCTCAACACAGCTAAGACACCAATAGTTCCAAAAAGCATAGATATTTATCTGATGCTAAAAGTTTGCCGGGTATAACGCCGACTGGGAGAACTACAACGCCCCTGATCCTGCGGCTAAAAGCTATCAGGATTACTGTAAGTAAAATATTCTCGCTATCATTAACATCAGCATGAATCAGTTTACCATTAGCTGCTCTTCACAGCTGCTGACTCTGAGTTTGTCCATAACTGGCAATGGGATCAGCACTAGCTATGAGAATTGAGACATTTGAAATTTTGATACAAAACTTTATAAATATTTTACAAATTGAAAAGTTAACCTTTTCCACCTGTAAAAGTTACACCTTGAATAAAATAGCGGTTGAAAAAAGCGTAAATTCCCAAAGCTGGGAGAGTGAAGACCATAGAAGCAGCCATGATGTAATTCCAATAGCTGATATATTGACCTTTAAAACTGTTCAAACCTAGAGGTAGGGTAAACATCTCCGGGTCAAATAAGATAACCAAAGGTAGTATAAAATTATTCCAACTACCCATAAATACAAAAACTGCCTGTGCTGCTAGTGCTGGTTTAGCTAGGGGTAAAACAACATCTCGGAAAATCTCCCAGGTGTTAAAACCATCTAATTGGGCTGCTTCTTCTAATTCTTTGGGAAAATTGACGAAAAACTGCCGCATCATAAAGATAAAGGTGGCGTTTACCATGCTGGGTACAATCATCCCTTGATAGGAATTTAGCCAACCAATGGCTTTTAAAATCAAAAATGTGGGAATTAAGGTAATTTGTGCGGGTACTGCCAGTACAGCTAAAATCAGGAAAAACCAAAAACGTTTACCCACAAAGCGCAGTCTAGCTAAGGCATAACCAGCCATTGAATTGAGAAGTAGGTTTAAAAGCGTGGTGGTGAGAGCGATCGCGATACTGTTGAATAACCAACGGAAAAATAGCGGTTCTTGGAAAAAGATTTGTTTGTAGTTATCGAGAGTAAAATTTTGGGGGATGAAATTTGGCTCACCGTTGATAATTTCTGAGAGCGGCTTAAATGATGCTGAAAGCGCCCACAGGAAAGGAATCAGGGTAATTATGGCATAAATCGTCAAAAAGAGGTATAAGAGGACTTTGAGATAGGGAAAGCGAGAGATATGAGTCAAATCCTGTCACCTCCAAAGACCTTCCGTTGAATCACAGTGAGGATAATAATGACCGCTGCGAGTAAAAATGCGATCGCTGCTGCATATCCTAATTGTAAATTTCTAAATACAGCTTGATAAATCAGCAATACCACTGTCAATGTAGCGTTGTTAGGGCCACCAGTCCCACCAGAGAAAATGTAAGATTGGTCAAAGAGTTGAAAAGTGCCAATTATCCCTACTGTAACTACAAAAAACGTTACAGGTTGCAGCCAGGGAAGAGTAATGAAAAGAAATCTTTCCCACCAATTTGCACCATCTAATTCTGCTGCTTCATAAAGTGTTTGGGGGATATCTTGTAAAGCTGCTAAATAAATCACCATATAAAAAGGCGCAGTTGACCAAATATTCATAATCATGATGCCTTTGAGTGCAACTGCTGGATCTCCTAACCAGTTATACTTAGGTAATCCGATAAAGGCGAGAAAATCATTTAGTAATCCATCGGTGTTATAAATCCACATAAAAATGAGTGTTAGCACAGCAGAAGATGTGACTGTCGGTAAAAAATAAAGAATACGCCACCAGCTTTTACCACGAATACCAGAATTTAAAGTTACGGCTAAAATTAAAGCCAAAATAGTTTGACTAGGTACAACAATAGCAACATATTCTGCTGTGTTTCTTAACGCAATCCAAACCTGTTCATCTTCTAGTAAACGGGAGAAATTGCGAAAACCAATAAACTTATATTCAATACCGCCTAAAAGTTGGACTTTGTGGAGGGAAAGAAATACAGCGTAGAGAATTGGTAAAATTACAAAAGCGCCTAAAACGAGAATTGTGGGCATCATGAAAAGATACCCTGTTAGGTTTTCTGTAATTTTCCAGCGTTGGTTTCTGCGTTGTCTGTTGAGTGGAAACATAGCTTAACCTCCTGCTGTATTGAGGTTGAGACATTGAGAGTGCGATCGCTTCAGCTATCTACAAAGATTGAATTTCTATTTCTGCCTGGACTTCTGTTTCAATTTGAGCCTCAACCATTGGCGTATAAATAGGAATATCAGCTTGTACTGCTTCAAAGCTAACAACTAAAGAGTACGGAACACTAGCTTCTGGGTCATTATTCCAACCCTCATGTCCGACAACTGCAATAGAAAATGCTTCTGTGAGTTCAAATGAATTAACGATAGCCCAATCTTTCTGA
Organism: Anabaena sphaerica FACHB-251; assembly: GCF_014696825.1. Classification (NCBI taxonomy): domain Bacteria; kingdom Bacillati; phylum Cyanobacteriota; class Cyanophyceae; order Nostocales; family Nostocaceae; genus Anabaena; species Anabaena sphaerica. Next base: position 778,964 of record NZ_JACJQU010000002.1, read on the forward strand.
AGAGTTCCGGCACTTCTGGATACATCTTTAATTATTCCGTGATTATTTTGTTTACCCAGCGTCCATTTAAAAGGTTCCTCTCCTTTTTCAGAATCTTCTGGAGCCTCACTCTCTTTTAAAACTCTACCTAAAAAACGTTCTGGATCTTCTCCTTTTTTACTGCATTCCCAATCGAGCCAAGTTGAAAGATATTTTCTGCGATTTCTGCGGGTTCTGCGTGGTTGTGCTTTGTACGATAAAGTAACTTCTACAAGAATCTTAAAATTCTCTCCTGGAGAACGTAATGTTTCTGGCAGTTTTACTTGGTAAACATGAGCTTGTTTAGCTACTATTCGGCGTTCTCCCGTTGTCATCAAAGTGATGCGATGAGGAGCATTACCCAAAGCGCGATCAACATCGGGAAGACCATAACCAATTTGACGCAGGACGTGTAATTTAGTCACATCATCTGCACTTGTCCATTCTGGCCATCTTGCTGATTGCACTATTAATGCACGGTAAAGAAGGCAACTCTCATTAGGTAACTCAGCAGCGAGACGCGCAGCAATATGACTTACTTTTGGTACTGCAAATGATGTGCCAACATTGTCAGCAGCAAACGCTGGACCACCATTTAATGTTGACCTTACTAATTCAGGACAAACATTGTGAGGATATGTAATGTTAGGTGGTGTACCTTCGTCTATGACAAAATCCCCACCATATTCAACTACTTCGGGTTTAATCGTTTTCCAAATTCCCAATCCAGAGCATGAAAAAGCTGAGGGTTTATCTTTCTGTGAGATAGAAGAATAGGGAAATTGATGGTAATAACTTAGTGCAATTGAACCAACTGTTAAAGCTTGAAAGCTTTGTGCAGGGTTAGCAATTCTACATGAGTTTTCTAATAGATAATCTGGATATGGTCGATTGGCTGCTAGATGTTCTTTCACAGATAATCTTGTAGAGCCTATTTTTCTACCTTCAGAAGGTAAATTACCCGCTGCAACAATAAACAGAATATCCTTTGTCCATGTTAGATTATCAATTGTTGCTGCCCAAGAACTCATAGACTGGGTTTGGCAAGGAACAGACCCAGAAATACAATGATTAAAAATTCTTGTTTTTGTTTGCTTGTGGTAGAATTCTAAGATTTTACCTAAAAAAATAGGGGGAAATAGCTGTTTAGGTAGTTCACAATTAGCATCCAGCACTCTTGCATTTTGAATCCAGCAAACGGATTTTTCTTTGCCACTACGAGGTATAGTCCTGGGGTAAAGAATCGCACCAGCTACTCTAGTTCCATGTCCACCATTGCCATAATAGTCAGCAGATATATCGGTTTCTTCTGGAACCCAAGACCTTGAGCTTTGTAAATCAATTGCTGCCTTCAAAAGAGAATGACTTTCTTGAATACCACTATCTATAACGCATACTTTAGGAGCATTTAATTCTGGTGGTTCTAGTTGAAAATCAATGTTATCAACATCTGCTGAAGCTTCTGTTCCTAAAAATTCAGCTATATCATCAGGTAAACTGACATCAAAAATATACGGAAAATTTAAGACTAAATCTTTTAATCCCTTGCCAGAAATTTGAATTTTGCAAGAAAAGCTATCTGGTAGTTGAGCAGAATCAGGAATACGTCCATCAATAATATCGAAAATTTCTCCCTGATATTCTTGAACAAAATCCGTAAAATCATCTTCTCTTTTTAACTTTATAAGATCCCATTCCTGGTATGTTAAATCACGTTTATTTATCCATTCCCTAACTCGTCTAGTATATTTTTCATCTGTGTCACTTTGCTTTTGTTCTGGATAATCAGAAAATTGAGATCTACTGCCTATACAGGCAATTCCCACATCTACGATAAAAAGGTTATTATCAGTAATATTTTCCCATTCATTAAGTAGTTCTGGTGATAGGATATATTCTGGTCTTCTTGTTCCATCCAAAATTTCCCATATTTCAGAAACTTTATTAACACCTCTTTCTGCCTTAATAAATTTTTCTATCTTTTTTTGTAATTCACTAAATTCTGGGTCATTGGCAGAAGCTCCTATAATATAACCATTTTCTAATTCAGCTATGACTTCAATACCATATTTTCTTAAATCTTCTGAATCAAAGGCAATAGGGTCAATCTGTAAAATGATTGGTTTAGCATTCTCAGGTAGTCGTGGTTTTCCTTTTTTGTCTCGTTCTTCTTGAGTTTCTTGCCAAGAAAATATTAAAGATTCTACCGAAGCCTGGAGTTTATTTCCATGCCCCTGCCGATTATTGCCTAAATTAGCAACTGTTAAGGGATTCTTTTTTCCTCCTCCGGGTGGCGATACAGCACGTCCTTCTATTGGTACTCTAAGCTTGATGTGCGGAAAACCCTGATAACCTTCAACCATTTTTTTCTCCAAACACCAAAAATTTAATGCTCAAAAAACTAGGAAACCTTAATTTCTGCGATCGCTTCTTCTAAGTGTTCCTGAATCACTAACCCCTCTCGCTCAAGGATTGCTCGTTTAGCCGCATCTTGTGCAACTCTCACAGCTTGAGCCGCAGAAAAATCTTTCATCTGCTCAATAATTCTTGGCCAGTTGATAGATCCCACTTCAATAGCAGATAGTGTTTCCTTTAGTATAAATTCTAGCTCTTGTTCTCCGGGTTTGGGTACTGCAATCAAGTCATCAAATCTTCTCCAAAGGGCAGTATCCAAAGATTTATTCAAATTCGTAGCCGCTACCATCAGCCCAGAAGAAGGTTGAAACTCATCCAAAATTTGCAAAAATGTATTTACTACTCGCTTTATTTCTCCTACTTCTTGAGAATCTTCTCGTGTTTTAGCAATCGAGTCACATTCATCAAGAAACAACAAACATGGACTTTTTGAAGCATCCTCAAATACAAGTCTCAAATTACTTGCAGTTTCGCCTAAAAAAGACGAAACCATTGCATCAAACCGAACTTTCAAAAGTGGTAAACCTGTATTCCAAGCTAAACGCTCTGCTCCTAGCGTCTTTCCACAGCCTGGAGGTCCATACAGAAGAATTTTTTGCCTGTAACGCAGACCATGATGAGCCAGTCTATCTCTTGCTGCATACTCACGCTCAATTCGGCAGAAACGTTTCTCAATATTTTCCGGCAATATCATGTGATGCCGCAATTTATCCCTTGGTATGATTGTCACCAAGGGAAGATTAAACCGCTTACTGGTTGGTAATTCAGTTAAAGCTTGTAAGTTTTCTGGTGCTGTTCGCGTAGCGTCTTGTAGAGAAGAAACTGGTTTATCAAGCTTGGTAGACCTTTCTTTTTGGCTCTTTTTAGTAATATTCTCTAATTGGTCAGCTAGGAGTGTATGTCCCCTACTGCGTTCTTCCTCTATAACTACGTATGTGAGTTTATCAATCGCTTCTTGGTCTGAACTAGCGATCGCCCTAAAAAACCTTTTGAGAAGCTCTGCTTTCATAATGCCTCTCAGTAAAAATAGTAATTTTTTATCAATTTAGTATAAGTGTACTATACTATTGGAGTTTATTGCAAATTATAACGCGATCCTCCTCTACCAAATCATTATATTAAGTTTTCTAAATGAGTATTTATTAACACGCTTGTTTTATGAAATTTTCCATCATTGAGTATTACTCCATCATCTTGATCTGCTGATTTGCGTTATTCTGCGCCCTTAACATCGCCTGATTTAACGGCTGTTCCCCCAACAAAGCACTTAAAAATTGATTATCAAAATTATTCACAATTGCGGCTGGATACTCCCCTACTTGCCAAGGTGTAGCATAATCAACTCCTGCTACTAAAGCAGACCTTAAATCATCTTGATCGTAACCTAATTTCTCAGCTACAGATTTACGAGTTGGTAAAGCGAAACCCTTTCCTGTCCATTTTTCCATTCCTTCTTTACTGGTGAGGTAAGAAATTAACTCCCAAGCTGCTTTTTTATGTTTTGTTTGTTTATTCATCACATAGGCGACAGTATAAACCATCGTGCCTTTTTTATTATTAATTTTTGGAACTTCTGCTGTTGCAAAATCTATCTGCGGGAAAGTTTCTTGAAGATAAGGAATAGCCCAGTTACCTTCTATCACCATTGATACTTTACCTTGACCAAACATATCACTACCAGAACTAGCACCGACATCAGATTTAAGGGCTGAGGTTTTGTCTTGTCGATATTGATCTATTACCAAATTTAATCCCTGTAAACTTGCTTCACTTGCAAAAGCAGCATAATCATTTTTATCAATTAATTCTCCATCAAAAGCTTTGATTTTGTAAGACTGACGCGCCAATTCTGGGCTTTCGCCAAAGCCGTATTTGTTGAGTTTCCCTGTTAACTTTTGAGAAAAAAGGCGTAGTTCATCCCAAGTAGTTGGCGGATTAGTTATACCTGCCTTAGTGAATGCTTTTTTGTTATAAAATAAAGCTAGTGTGGAATAGTCTTTAGGAAAACCGTAAATATGATTTTTGTATTTAAAGCTGTTAAGTAAATTTTCTTCAAAATCGGCTAAATCAAATTGTGGTTTAATGTAAATATCCAGAGGTTCTAACACATTTTGACTCATCAAAAAAGGAGCTTCTAACGCATCTAGATAAAATACATCGGGGGCTGCTTCTCCAATTAAGCGGGTTTTAATGACATCCATGTATTGGTCAGAAATTACCTCATATTTAACTTTAATAGTTGGATGTTTTGCTTCAAAGTCTTGTAATACCTGTTTGAGAAGTTTTTGTTCTACAGGAGAACCGCCCCAACCACTGAGTTTAATGGTGACTAATGATGTATTCGGTGGTAGTGACCTGTAGCAAATAATCAAAATAATTGCTATTACTAATCCCCAAAAATATAACCACTTGTGTTTGCTCACAGATAGATAAAATCCTTTCTTTTCTCTCTTATAGCTGCTGTAACTCAGGACTGATATTTCAGAAATCTAAATTTTTGTTGAGAAATAATAGATAAAATAACAAATAGTTGTTATTTACTCAATTTATGCTATGTTGCGTCATCTGTAGACCATAACTTATGGACTCTGTTCAAGTTGAAACAGTTGCATCTTTAAATCTGGAAATTCCTCACATTGATTCATTGACAACAGTCATATCTTCTGAATCTAAATGTAGCCCCCATTTTCCCAAAAATGCTATTCGTACCAGTTTACAAGCATCTACTTTAGATGCTATTTTCGCGACAATTTTTTCTATTACTACTGGGGGGATTTTACTTAGTAACTTTTTGGTAGAATTGGATGCTAGTCCGGTGGTTTTTGGGATGCTCTCCTCGATTCCCATGCTAGTAAATTTAATTCAGCCCTTGGGTGCTTATATTTCCGAACGCACTACTAGCCGTTTTCAGTACTCCGCGCTTGTTTATGGGATTTCTCGGCTATTGTGGCTGATTTTAGTAATAGGTATTGTTGGCGCTGGTTGGGGAGTTATCAATTCTCAACAGTTGGTGATATTAACTCTGTTAATCGTTTTTTTTAGTCATCTTTCAGGTGGACTGGGAAGTGCATCATGGATGAGTTGGTTAGCAATCATTGTTCCCCGTCGGTTGCGTGGGAGGTATTTTGGTATACGCAATAGTGCTACCAGTTTGACTAATTTGTTGTGTGTTCCTCTAGCTGGGTTAGCTGTTTCTCATTGGTATGGGGGAATTCTCCAAGGTTATGGGGTGGTTTTGTTTGTAGGTATTTTGTTTGGGTTGATTAGTTTAGGATGTCAGTATTTCAAAATTGATGTTAATCCCCAATTACAAAACACTTATATAGTTGATTCTCCAAACAGCAAAAATGATACGGTATCAATTCCCGAAAAGCAATGGCATGAGAATATCTGGAAAAACTCTAATTTTTGGATATTTATACTGTATTTCAGTTTATGGATGCTGGCTTTTAATCTCTGCGCCCCTTTTGTTAATCTCTATCTGCTAGAAAATTTAAATGTAGATGTGGGTTGGGTGACAGTTTACAGCAGTCTGCAAGCGGGAGCAAATTTGCTGATGGTTGTGCTGTGGGGTAAGTTAGCCGATAAGGTGGGAAACCGCCCAATTTTGATATTTGCAGGGATGATTGTTGCGGTTACGCCTTTGCTGTGGTTTGGAATTGGTAATAATAGCTTAGATATTTGGCTATGGCTACCACTATTACATATTTTTATCGGTGGTACTGGGGCAGCAGTGGATTTATGTAACAACAATATGCAAATTGGCATTACCCCAGTCAGAAATCAATCAATCTATTTTGCGATCGCTGCTGCTATTGCCGGTGTAACTGGTGCGTTAGGGACAACCATTGGTGGTTTTATCGCCCAATCTCCCCACTTTGGCGGTTTATTAGGTTTATTTGCCCTTTCTAGTATTTGCCGACTGGCAGCACTTATCCCGCTGATTTTTGTCAAAGAACAGGGAAGAAGTGACAGATGGAAAAAGGCAAAAGAAACATAAATATTACTCCTCTGCTCCCCTGCTCCCCTGCTCCCCTGCCTCCTGCCTACTCGACACCAGTAGAACTTAAACTCATGGTTTCCCACAAAACCATATTGGGTGTAGTTGGCATCGGCTGGTGTAAAGCTATTAGCTGTGCTAAGGTGTTCTTTAGCTGGGTACGGGGGACGATATCATCCACAAAACCATGCTTGAGCAAATCTTCAGCGGTTTGAAAATCTTCGGGTAGTTTTTCCCGCAGGGTTTGTTCAATAACTCGTCTACCGGCAAAACCAATGGTGGCTTTTGGTTCCGCGATGATCAGGTCGCCCAACATGGCAAAACTGGCGGTAACGCCTCCTGTGGTGGGATTTGTTAAAACGGGAATGTACAATAAACGGGCATCTTGATGGCGTTGTAAGGCGGCGGAGATTTTTGCCATTTGCATTAAGGAAAGCATTCCTTCTTGCATTCTCGCACCACCAGAAGTGCAGATGATAACCACAGGATAACGGCGTTGTGTAGCTTGTTCTATTAAGCGGGTGAGTTTTTCGCCAACCACAGAACCCATGCTACCACCCATAAAGCGGAAGTCCATGACTCCTAAAGCGATGGGTAAACCGTTAATTTGACCTAAGCCGGTTTTTACTGCGTCTATTAAACCTATTTTTTCCTGGGTTTCCCGCAAGCGATCGCTGTAGAGTTTGCGATCGCGGAATCCTAAAGGATCTGTAGGTCGCAAATGTTCATCTAAGGGTTTCCAGGTATTTGCATCTATCAACTGACGGATACGCTCATCACTATCTACCCGATTATGATGGCCGCATTCCACACAAACCATTTGATTTGCTTTCAGGTCTTTGGCATAAGTTAAAACACCACATTTAGGGCATTTGTGCCACAACCCGTCCGCAATTTCCCGTTCTTGGCGTTCTAAACTGGTAGATCCTGATTTACGACGATTTGCAAACCAATCAAATAGAGACTTTAAACCGCGTGATTCTTCGTTGTTTGCCATTTTTATCTTATTTAAGTAGGTATGAGGTTCAAAACAGGTCAATCAATTTGGGATGTTAAATTTTGGATTGACCTTACCCACTTATTTAGCGGGTATTGAGAATTGTTGATATGAGAATGATGTTTTCGATTGTTGACTACATCATCAAATTATGCTTATAACCAATTTCGGACTTGATCTTGTATTTTTTGGTTGATAGCTTAATAAAAATGCTGATGCCAATACAACTTTTTCCAGCTGTGTCAGGGGACTTCATTATATCAATATATTGGGTATTGGCAAAGGTTTTAAAATACCAAACCCCCATGAAAATGACTTTTTCTCCCAATTCATCATGCTTATTACTCAGTTGTAAACAGTTAGCATTTATGGCATTAGTTGTATGTGCCAACTGCTATAAGTTTTGCATGGGGGTGATACAAGTCACAGGTTAATCTTACCAAAATATGAAGTTCAAATGAAGTAATCGTGGTTACAGTCATGGATGATGTAGGTTGGTGAGGATGAGAATAAAAGACATTTAAATTGAATATTCAAGAAATTAGATTTTCAAGTTGGTATTTGATGAGAATAGGGAACAGGGAATAGAGTTTAGGGTGTAGGATCATAGATGAGAAAAATGTATTATTTATTGCCTTTTCCCTTTTCCTGCTCATACAGCAGATTGCAGATCAATGAGGCTTCCGTGAGCGTTAGCCATACGGTACAGAATCTAAATTGAAACTTATACACATTCGCCTGTTTTATTCCTGACTCCTGACTCCTGCTGATAACTGACAACCGCTTTATTATTTCAAGATACTGGTAGCACTAGTCGCAGATAGTACGACAACATAGCTTCACCGCTAAAAACAGCAATTACGGCTCCCAACGCTAAGAAAGGACCAAAAGGCATCTTTTGTCCCATTTTATGACGTGACAGAACAATTGCGCCTCCACCTATTAATACTCCCAAAAAGCAGGCCATAAAACTGGCTATCAGCAAATATTTCCAACCTAACCAAGCGCCCATCATCGCTGCTAATTTCGCGTCACCTGCACCCATGACAGCTTTACCAAAGGCCAGAGAACCCAAAATTGAGATGCTATCAAATAGCCATAAACCAGCGACTGCACCAGCTATACCGAAAATGAGGTGCTTTACCAAACCTACCCAGCCGCTTTCTGTTAAAAAACCCAAACTCATTTGAAATACTAAGCCCAATACTAAACCCGACTTAGTGAGTGGACCAGGTAAGGTCATTGTATCCCAGTCTATGAGAGATAAGGCTAATAACCAACTACAAAAAGCCCAATAGCCGATTGTTAAAATGGAGAATTGAAATACCCAAAATACTATTAAAAATATAATCCCCGTTATTCCCTCTACCACGGGATAACGAAGAGAAATTTTACTGTGGCAAAAACGACAGCGTCCTTTTAACCACAACCACCCGAAAACCGGCACATTATCATAAGCTTTTAATCTGTTTAAGCAATGAGGGCAACGAGAAGGCGGCCAAAGTAATGATAATCCCGCAGGTAGGCGATAAACTACTACATTGATAAAGCTGCCAATAGCTGCACCCAAAGAGAAGACAATTATACTAGCAGGGACGAAGATAAAAATGTCCATATTGTCATTAGTCGTTAGTCGTTAGTCATTAGTTATTAGTCATTAGTCATTGGGTTATTAACCTCCCTCTGCTCCCTGCTCCCTGCTCCCTGCTCCCTGTTCCCTGTTCCCTATTCCCTGTTCCCCGTTCCCTATTCCCTAATACATATACGATTCAATTTGATTCAAAGGTATAAAACATTCCTGTGGTAGCAGAATTGGTTGCTGAGTAAAAATCACCTTACCCCGATGAGTTAAGCGACTAATTGCTACTCCTGAAGGTTGCCCCACAATCTCAGGATGTACCTCACAGTAGGTATAGTAAATTTGCCCAGCGGCTTTGATCACGGCGGGATCTACCAAAGGCGTTTGATTTGGTGGGGCAGTAAAATTTCCCTGTCCTTGTAGTGAAGCGTACACTATTAGTTTTTATGTTATTGATAGATTTGCTTCTAGTTTATCTGAAACTTTTAGCAAAAAACGCTAAAGTTTTCATTGCTAAAATTTTCATTCCAGTACATTCAAACTATTTTGCTTCCAGAATTTGCATTAAAGCGTCACCCATAGCACGACAACCTAAAAGATTCATTCCTGGGGACATAATATCTCCTGTGCGATCGCCTTGTTGTAAAACTTGTAACACTGCATTTTCAATCAAGTCCGCTGCTGCTGGTTGATTTAAGCCATAGCGTAACATCATCGCTGCACTCAAAACCTGTGCTAAGGGGTTGGCTTTATCAAGTCCTGCAATATCTGGGGCGGAACCATGAACAGGTTCATAAACACCAGGCCCAGAAGCACCCAAACTGGCAGAAGGTAACATCCCAATACTACCAGTTAGCATCGCTGCCGCATCCGAGAGAATATCACCAAATAAGTTACCAGTAACAATAGTATCAAACTGCTTGGGAGCGCGGACTAACTGCATGGCTGCATTATCTACATATAAATGAGATAGTTCAACATTTGGATATTCTGAAGCCAGATTAGTGATTTTTTCGCGCCACAGTTGAGATACATCTAATACATTGGCTTTATCTACAGAACAGAGTTTTCCGCCGCGTTTTTGCGCTGTTTCAAAAGCAACTCGTCCAATCCTCTCAATTTCCGATTCGCTGTAAACCATCGTATTTACACCACGTTTTTCACCTGTTTCTGTAGCGAAAATACCTTTTGGTTTACCGAAATAAATCCCCCCTGTGAGTTCGCGCACTACCATAATATCCACTCCTTCCACCACTTCCCGTTTCAAGGTGGAAGCGTCTATTAATTGGGGGATAATTTTTGCAGGTCGTAAATTAGCAAATAGCTCTAAACCGGCTCTTAATCCTAATAAACCCGCTTCAGGACGCTTATCAGATGGTAAGGAATCCCATTTATAGCCACCAATAGCAGCAAGTAACACAGCATCACTGTTGCGACAAGTATCTAAGGTTTCTGATGGTAGAGGTTCACCAGTTGCGTCAATAGCTGCACCACCGATAAGGGCGGTTTCAAAGTCAAATTGAATATCAAAGCGTTTACCGACGACTTTTAGCACGTCCACCGCTACCGCCATAATTTCAGGTCCGATACCATCGCCAGGAAGTAGGGTAATGCGGTAGTTTGAAGTCATAGTGATCTAATGGGTAATTGTTTGCAGATTAAATATCATACCGAGCAAGATGTACTTTATGAAATTGTGAATTATCTTTCACCTTCATTCTCTCTCCAGTCCTCCGCGACTCTGCTAGATATAGATCATACATAAGCCAGCAAATTCCAGGAAATTACCTAGTTTTTAGGGAAAATTTACGCAAATACCCGGAAATATCACATAATCATATATCAGTATAATCTCACTATCTCACAGCCCATAGCTAATGATAGTTTGACAGCATCAACTATTTTATACAGGCGAAGGTAATGGCTGTAGGCATCGAAGAACAGGGTAGTAAGTTTATCACAACCGAAGCTATAAAAAATCAAGACGGAGAGCAGAAAGTTTGGGATGCTGTCCGTAGTGGCTTTGCAGATAGAAACTGCATTGGATATTGGCGTTATCCTATTTTCTCGAAAGTGGGAGAAATTAGAAAAGAACCGGATATTTTAATAATTGATAGAGAATTTGGTGTAATTGTCATTGCAGTTAAATCCCTTAAAATTGACCAAATTGCTAATATTAATGGTCAACAATGGCAATTACAAAATAGTGATACTACAGAAATCAATCCCTATCAACAAGCTGAACATCAACTGCGAGCTTTAATATCTTATAGTGATAGAGAACCTGCACTGTGGCGAAAAGTTAATGGTAAAGCGATTGTTGCATTACCGGAAATAACTTCCGAAGAATGGCAAGAAAAAGGTTATGATCAATTACCAGAGTTACCGCCTATTATATTTCAAGATCAATTAGGAAAAGTTGGCTTATTAGAACGTATTCAACAAGCTAATCTTGTCATTCCCGGTGAAAATATAGAAGATAAAGATTGGGAATTGTTACTATCAGTTATTGGCGGTACTCCTGTACTGCGTAAACCTCCCCGCGATAAAGTTGCTACCACAGGAAAAAGCCGTTCTAGCATCATTGATAGTTTACGAGAAAAACTCTATGAAATAGATTTACAACAAGAACATATTGGTAAAGAAATTCCTCCAGGTCCCCAACGTATTCGCGGTATTGCAGGTTCAGGAAAAACGGTGTTGCTTTGCCAAAAAGCCGCACATATGCACCTTAAACATCCAGATTGGGATATTGCTTTAGTATTTTTTACTCGTTCTTTATATGATTTAATGATTGGTTTATTGGATCAATGGATACGGCGTTTTAGTTGTGGTGAAATGCACTATGATCCCAAAACTAACTTTAAATTACAAGTATTTCATGCTTGGGGTGCAAAAGAACAACCAGGTTTATACCGGACAATTTGCGAATATCATGGTAAAAGACCAGGAACTGTGCAGAATACCAATGAAAGACAGCCAAACCGGGGTTTAATAGATTTAAGTAAACGGCTGTTGGAAGAAATCACAATTGAGCCGATGTTCGATGCTATTCTTATAGATGAAGGTCAAGATTTAGTAACTGAAGATGATTTAAAATATGAAGATAAACAAGCGATTTATTGGTTAGCTTATCAATCTTTACGACCTGTAAATGAAGATAAACCAGAAGAAAGGCGTTTAATCTGGGCTTATGATGAAGCGCAAAGTTTAGATAGTTTGGTAGTACCCAAAGCTAAAGAAGTATTCGGTGAAAAATTAAGTAATCTTTTGAATAAACAACCCCAATATCCGGGAGGGATAAAACGTTCTGAAGTCATGCGTCGTTGTTACCGCACTCCGGGACAAATTCTTACTTCTGCTCATGCTATGGGGATGGGTTTATTACGTCCAGAAGGGATGTTAACAGGAATTACTAATAAAGAAGATTGGAATAGAATTGGTTATGAGGTGAAAGGAGATTTTCGCCGAGTTGGTAAACCGATAACTATTCATCGAAAACCAGAATTTTCACCAAACCCTATTCCTGAACTGTGGGGAAAACCTGTTTTAGAATTTGAAACTTATTCTTCTCGTGAAGCAGAAATGACGGCTTTGTCTGAGAATATTATGCACAATATTGTCCATGATGGACTTAACCCCAGTCGTGATATTTTGGTTTTGGTTTTAGGTTCACCTTATGAAGCAATGGAGTTAGAAACTTATGTTGCAAGTTTCTTAATGGAATACGACATTGATGTTTTTATTCCCACTGCTTTAAAATTAAATGATTTAGTTCCCCAATACCCACATAATGACCCGGATAAATTTTGGTGTGATGGTGGTGTGACGGTTTCTCGCATCACTCGCGCTAAGGGACACGAAGCTGATATGGTGTATGTGGTGGGTTTTGATAATGTTGCACGGAATGAAAGTGATGTCAATTTCCGCAACCAGTTGTTTGTGGCTTTAACTAGGGCGCGGGGTTGGGCAAATTTAAGTGGGGTTGGTAATTATCCCATGTATGATGAGATGCGAAAGGTGATTGCTAGTGGGGAGAGTTTTACTTTTACTTATAAGCGGCCACCTAAGCGGGATATTGGGGATGGTGATTAATATTTTAGAAGTCAGGGAATAAATTCCCTGTCTAATAGCTCAAGTCGGTTAAAACCGACTATTTTTATTTTATTTCTTGGACAAATTAATTAATATATGGAGGTTGAACTATGGATAATATAACTGCTCTCGAAATACTCCAAGACCAACAGAAAGATTTTATTCGGAGAAAACAGAATAAATCAGATTTATTAAATTGTAAGAGAGAAGATTTCAGGACTTACGCAAAACAGAACGGAAGTAGGGGTAATTCATGAATTACCCCTACGCAAGAATCAGGTTTTGAGTTCAATCTTGCGTAAGTCCTAGATTTGAATAGCGAATTAATTACCATATCTGGTAAAGAATTACAAGATAGCCTAAGATTTTGCTGGAATATAATTGCCAAATATCAAGATTCTGATCCTGAAAAAAATTTTAAAAACAACTTGATAGGAAAACTAGGGGAATGTGCTGTTAAATCCTTTATTAGAAATTTATCCTGACAGTAAGCATGAATTTTATATAAATATTGGAAATATTTTCAAAACAATAAATAAGGAAGAAGAAGTAATAAAAGCATATCAAAAATCTTTGGAAAATCTGGGATCTGCATCTTCTACCCATTATGAATTTTATGAATCTTTTACCGATTATAAATTTTATGTATCTTTAGTGGACTTTTATTCAGAAAGAGAAAATTTCATCTCTGTTTGTAATCAACTTGAAAAAATAATTCCTACTGACCCTAGTTACCGTATTGAATTTTTATATCAATGTTCCCAACATTTTGAATAAATTAGTAACAGAGAAAAAGCAATAGAAAACTACAGAGAAATAAAGGCAATTTATGATCAAAATATTCATTCTATTGACTCATATATTCATGCCTATTACGTATTAATACTTTTTGCTTTACAAGACAAACTTGATAATATTCTACCATATCTTGAAAAAATTCCTACAGTTGATCGTATGGTTAAAAATAATAAGAATATTTTATACGCAATTAGTAAAGGATTGTTATTTTATAAACAAAATGAGAAAGCGCGGCAATTTTTTATGCTTGCTTTAAGACGAGAAGAAGATTATGAATTGGACAGTATTATTTTCAAACATATTCAGGAAATTGATAATAGTCTCTAAAAATTCAGGAATCTATAATTTTTTCCCATACACAAAAACCGGAACTCTTTTTCCTCGTTTTCCTTGTTCCCATACTTCTGTATGGGAATGAGTTTTAAAGGTTCTACCTTTTATTTTCAACTAGAGTCAGAGACTGCTAATAACATTCCCAGTCTGTAGACTGGGAACGAGAGAACGAGAGATATGTGTTATGATCAATTTGTGAATTATATTAGAGGCTACTAAAAATGACCCAAGAATTAATAGACCTCAGAAATAGCATTTTACAAGGAAATTACACAGAAGCTTTAGCCATTGTAGATGAATTAGAAGGAATGAGTAAAAAAGCTAACATCAGACAAATCAAATCATTTTTAAAAATCTTACTCATTCATTTAATTAAGAATCACATAGAAAAGAGACTAACAAATTCTTGGATAGCTTCTATTCGTAACTCCATTAGAGAAATTCAAGAAATTAATCTCAAAGAAAACAAAAAATCCTATTATATCAATCAAGATGAATGGGAAAATTTAATAGAAGAGTCAGTCATAGAAGATGCTATAGCTGATGCTAGTGTAGAAATAATGAACGGTAAATATACTCGTTCTCAACTATCAAACATAGTAGATAGAAAGCAAATTATCAACACAGCAATTAAATTTCTATCTCTCACTTATACCTATTCAGCGAAAGAATTACCAGCCATTATGGATGATTATTTAAATCAATTAACAGCAGATGAAATTTAATAAAAATCTAAACATATATCTTAAACCCTCATTTCCAAACCCTCATTTCTCTGCGTTCTCTGCGCCTCTGCGTGAGAAATAAAAAGTCTGAAAACTGGAAACGAGATTTTATTGATAAACAAAAACCGGAACTCTTTTATATGCAGGTGTCCCACTTTTAGGGTCAATCTCTGCTTTAAATAACACATTTGCTTCAGGATAAAACATAAAAGCTACACCTTCACGAATTGCACCACAAATAACTTCAATATTCTCTAATTCTCCCGCGTCACCTTTCACTGTAACTCGTTGATGTTCTTTAAATCCTGCTTTTTTAATATCCAAACTATTCATTAAAATACAATGACGATGGGGCATATTTCGATATTTATCTTCACTGCGATAAACTACTGTATTATGTTGCCCATAACTGCGTCCTGTTCCCAATATAACTACAATTCCCGGCTGATTTTCTGCAAACTCAAAATCTGATTTATCAGGTAATACTAATTGCGGTAAAGGTGTAACAAACATCTGCGCTTTACCATCAAATGTGGGAAATTTCGGTTCTTCTAAAATCCGCCCTTCAATAATAAATTCTTCTTTAGTTTTATCAATTTCTCCTATTTTCTCATAACCAGGAATGGTTTTAGCAATTAATTCTCTGACATAAACTGTATCTTGCAGTTTTCGCCAATTTATCGAATTTTCTCCATGTACACGATGGGCAATTTCTGTGATTAATTCTATTTCGGAAATCAAATCAGAATTCTGTGGTTGTAAATGACTTTTACCTTCATCATTTAACCTCACAAAATTATTACCTGATTCAGTTGTGGTTTTATGAGGATTTTCAAATCTATTAAAGACTGGTAATATTAAAGTTTGCGTTTTTCCTAATCCGTGAAAATGTCCTAAGTTCGGTTTAGTAGATACATAAAATATAGTTTCTATTTGCGATAATGCTTGTTTTGCTTGCTGTAAATCTGGGTTAGCTGCATACAAATTTCCCCCTAAACAAAATAGGGTATCTACTTTACCTTGTTCTGCTGCTTCTATTAAATCACGTGTATGATAACCAGGTGTTTCACTGAGGGTTTTTCCTAATAGTTTGGATAGTGCTTGTTTGATTTCTTCTCGCAAGTATACAGTCACACCCATTGATCCAAATCCTTGGACATTTGAATGTCCGCGAATGGGCATTGTTCCTGCACCAATTTTACCAGCGTTACCTGTAATTAAGGCGGTATTTGCTATACTAATTATGTTGTCAACTCCGTTTGCTTGTTGGGTTATACCCATAGCCCAAGCAAAAACTACACGCTCTGATTTACCTATTATATAAGCTGTAGCTGTGATTTCTTCTGGAGATAAACCGCAAGTTTTAGTGATATTATCCCAGGATGTATTATTAGCATAATCTATAATTTGTTGCCAATCTTTGGTGTAGGATTGCAGATACTCTGTTTTGACTAAATTTTGTTCAACTAGGGATTTTTGTAACCCTACAAATAATGCCACATCACTACCAGGAATTGGTTGCAGATATAAAGACGATATATCTGAACCACCTGTGAGTAAAGATTTGATGGGAAATGCAGGAGAGGCAAATTTAACTAAGCCTATTTCAATTTGCGGGTTAATAATAATTACTTTACCGCCTCTTGACCGCAATTTGATCAATTCGTTCATCAATCGCGGATGGTTTGCTGGTGCGTTGGAACCGATTAAAACTACACAATCACTGTGTTTTAGGTTCTCTAAACTTACCATTGATGTGCCTGAACCGAAAACTTTTTTTAAGCCGACGGTTGAGGGTGCGTGACATAAATCTGAACAATCTGCTAAATTATTACTACCAAGCGATCGCACTAATAATTGCAATAAATAAGCAGCTTCGTTTGATGAACGTCCAGAACTATAACTAGCAATGCGTTCTGGTGCTAAACTAAAGGCTGATGTAGCGATTTGATAAACTTCTTCCCAGCTAATGCGTTGATAATGGGATGAGCCGGATCTGAGAATGAGAGGATATGTTAATCTACCTAAATTGTCGCATTCTTGAGATGTCAGTTTTTGTAATTCACTAATATTATATTGTTGGAAAAACTCTTGTTTAATTCCTGGTTGCAATTCGGCTGCGATCGCCTCTACACTTTTAGCACAGCGTTGTAAATATTCCCCCGCTTCATTTACAAACCCCCCTTTTTGTCCACCTGTACCCCAAGCACAGGATAAACACGCGCTTTTATGATTGAGAGTTTGCCATAATTTTAACCCCTGTGGTGAGAGAGTTTTTTCTACCCAATACTGAATTACAGGTAAACCACCCCCTGCGTTGGAGTTAGATTTATTTTCAGGTGAATTATCCATAGTTAGCCAAATCTCAACTCGCTTAACTAACTATTATGATGACGAAAAATTATTTTTTCTGCATAAACCCACAGAGACATTATATATAACGTCTCTACTTGACGCGAAATTTACTCTTCTACTACTTCCACCAAGTCTTCAATCATTACATCCAAAGCGCGAGCCATCTTCAATATAGATGTAAAGTCTACCATAGCTAGTCCTGGCGCTCTTGCATAGGCTCGCACAGAACTATAGGCAACACCAGAACGGTCAGAGACATCTTTCAGCGTCCAACCCTTCTCATCAGCAAATTCTCTAATTCTTAGCTTAATCAGCCCCATTGACTATTGACAAATGATTGAATTATATCGTTTAATAGATTAAAGCAAATAAAGCGATCGCATTAAAACACTTTGTTAACCAGAATTTACTTTCACCTGCGTTAACTAACGAAGCAAAAATCTACTCTAGTTACAGATATTTTTATGGTATCATCTCTCAAGCCAAAAACAACACCCATTCGCTCATCAAAAATTGTTCACAAATCGTCAACTCTCCACCCACAGGCACGATTTGTTAGTGAAGATGCAGTTTGTGTGATGTTTCGCATCAGTTTTGAAGATATTTATACCATAGAATGCTGGCGCTATATAGTTTATGTCCACGGCAAAGGTTTGAGTAAATTTGTCAGTTATGCGGATTTTACGCCGATTATCGGGGTGGGTTCACCCACAGCCCAAGACTGTATCAAATGGCGTAAACGCTGGCGAAAGTCCCATGATTATGCTCACAAAAAGCACGCTCCTCATTGGTGGGCAGAATTTTTTACTTGTCAGTTTGCTGAAACTGCCTCAGAGTCTGTTTTACAAAGTTGGTGGCAATTAATTGGATTAATTAATTTTGCCTTTTCCCAAGAAACATTACAACAACTCCGCCACAGCTATCAACAGGTAAAAGTAGGGGCGAAGCATTCGGGCGATTAATTATAAATTTTTGTCCAAGGCTATTTTCCGAATGCTAATGCTTCCAGTCCCGTTAGGGATACGCCCGTACAGGAGTCAGGAGGATGAAGAAGTAATTTTATTTTCCTCATTACCTATTTCACCTGTCACCTGTCCCCAGTCCCCAGTCCCCAGTCCCCAGTCACCTATTCTGCCGCTTTATTTGCCGCACGGTTAGCACGCGCTTCGGCTGAACTCATTACTTCTGCCATATTTTCCACCACCTCACCGGGGTAGTTTTCCAAAACTCTGGTAGAAATAGCTACCCGGCCCTTACCTTCATCTAGGTCAATAATCACAGCTTTAATTTGCTGACCAATTTGAAAGACTTTTTCTAAAGAGTCAATAAATTTTTGGCTGACTTGCTTGATGTGTAGTAGGGCGCTAACACCATCTAAATCGACAAAAACACCAAAAGGCTTGATACCTGTGACTTTTCCTTCTACCAACTGACCGACTTCTAATAAACTGAAGTTACTGGAACGAGAGGCTAAACGTTGGGAAAGGATGAGTTTGCTAGTGTTGCGATTAACTTCTAAAAAGCCAGCGGTGAGATTTTGACCTTTGAGTGCTTCTAGGTTATCACGCTCGGTCAGGTGCGATCGCGGAATAAATCCCCGTAAAGAGAGAACATCCACAGTGACACCACCTTTGTTCACACCCATTACCCGCACTTGTACAGTCTGGGAATTTTCCTGCATTTCTAGCAGTCTCTCCCAATTGTGCTGAATTTCCAACTGCTTGCGAGAAAGGGTAACTTGACCTTCCGCATCCTGATCCCGGATAATCAAAAACTCTAGTTCCTCATTCATCGGTAGCACTGCCGATAAATCAGTTACTGCTCTCAATGAAGCCTCATCGCGGGGAAGAAAAGCAGACGACTTGCCACCAATATCAACATAAGCGCCATCATGGTCAAGTTGAAACACCTTACCATGTACGACTTGTCCCTTTTGAAATTGGTAGTCGTGTTTTTCCAGTGCTTTGGCAAAATCGTCCATTGAAAAAGACGAGTTGGCTGTTTGAGAAAGTTTTGATTCGGAATTCATGACTTTTGAAGATAAATTGTTATTTGTTAGTTGTCAGTTGTCAGTGGTTTTCTACCAACTACCGACTAAGGACTGGTGAGATGGTCAGAGCAGTTGGCTAAAAAGTTGTTGTACTTGCTGCCAAGCATCAGCCGCAGCTTTAGGATTATAGCTGGCACGACGGTCACAGAAAAATCCGTGATCAGATCCATCGTAGCGAAACACACGATAGGAAATGTGATATTTTTTGAATTCTGCTTCAATCTCGTTAACCTGTTCTTGGGGAATGCTGGCATCATCCATCCCAAAGAAGGCGTAAATAGTACCTGAAATCTCGCTGGTGCCAGTAATAGTAGGGTTTCCACCTCCGGGAGTGCGGGTGGTAATCCCAGCACCATAAAAGCACGCAGTGGCTTGAATATCGGAGAGGGTAGCGGCTAAGTAGGCTACATGACCACCAAAACAGAAGCCGATACAGCCAAAGCCATCTTTTTTGACTTCGGGCAGGGTTTTCAGGTAGTTTATGGTTGCTTGAATATCGCTCAACAATTCTGAGGCTGTGGTTTGTGACCAGGCGTATTTCCTACCGATTTCAATATCTTCGGGGGTGTAACCGGTTTCAAAGCCAGGGGCTTGACGTTGAAAAAGTGCAGGAGCGATCGCCACATACCCCAGTTTAGCAATCCTTTCTGTCACATCTCGAATATGGACGTTAACCCCAAAGATCTCCTGTAAAACGACAATTCCGGGGTAAGT
The DNA here is from genome assembly GCF_014696825.1 of Anabaena sphaerica FACHB-251. Classification (NCBI taxonomy): domain Bacteria; kingdom Bacillati; phylum Cyanobacteriota; class Cyanophyceae; order Nostocales; family Nostocaceae; genus Anabaena; species Anabaena sphaerica. Next base: position 799,043 of record NZ_JACJQU010000002.1, read on the forward strand.
ACCGGGTGCTGTTGGTTTTGCCAGATAAGCATCTATTTGACAATCATCTTGGGAAATATTAACTTTTGTAGTGTCTATTTCTCGCTCTGTCATAATAATTTTCACCCAAATTATCTGATTGTTTGATATAACTATGCCAGTGTCTTCAGACTATTTTCAACCAAATTAACGATTAACAAAAGCGAGTTCATTGACAATTTCCCCCCAGAGCAATTCAAGAAATAAAAGAAATAAATAATATATTTAACAGGCAGCAGACACAAACAGTTAAGTGCAGCTACCAATAATCAGGAGAATTGGTAATGATTCAATTCCGTATTCAGCCAGATAGCGAAATTCCCGCATCCAGCCAACTATTTAATCAAATTCGCTTTGCGATCGCTTCCGGGCAGTATACACCCGGATACAAATTGCCCAGCACACGGGCTTTAGCAATGCAAACTGGTTTACATCGCAATACTGTTAGCAAAGTTTACCGTCAGTTGGAAGAAGAAGGATTTGTCGAAAGTCTGGCAGGTTCAGGAATTTACGTCCGCCCTCAAGGTCATGAAGGTGGTAGTAGGTTACAGTCGCCAATTCTCAAACAATATCCCGAAGCATACAAGGTAGTTCAAAAAACCCTGGATGATTTGCTAGGTCAAGGTTGTTCTCTCAATCAAGCGCGGGAGCTATTTCTAGCAGAAGTTGACTGGCGCTTGCGTTGTAGTGCCAGGGTGCTGGTAGTAGTACCATCTCAAGATATGGGGGCTGGGGAATTAATGGTTGATGAATTGGAAGAATCCCTGGAAATTCCCGTCCAACTAGTAGCAATGGAAGAATTAGTAGCGGTACTAGACCAAACTACCTCGGCCACATTAGTCACTAGTCGCTATTTTATCGGAGAAGTGGAAGCGATCGCTGCACCCAAAGCCGTGCGCGTTATTCCCCTTGATATTCATGACTATGGCAAGGAACTCAATGTGGTTAAAAGCCTTCCTAAATCTAGTTGTATCGGCATAGTCAGTCTTAGCCCTGGTATTCTCCGAGCCACAGAAGTTATCCTTCACGGTTTACGAGGGGATGAACTATTGGTCATGACTTCTCAACCCAAGGATGCTTATAAACTAAACGCCATAGTTAAGCGTTCAGAAATTATATTTTGTACAGATCTGGTCAGTTATTCAACAGCACAAGCAACAATGCAAATAGTTGTAGACGACCTGATTCGTCCACCTAAACTGATTCGCTGTGAAAACTACATTGGTTCTCTATCAATTAATTTACTCAAACGCGAACTCGGTTTAATTTGACTCAGGTAGGGTGGGCAATGCCCATCTTACGGAATAATTAATCAGGTAAATAATTAATATCTAAAACTTGCTCAAAACTGTAAGGACATTGTGCAGGAAATTTAACAGTAAATCCTGTTTTTTCTTGTACATATAAAATAACACACTATCAATTATCAATTATTCAAAAACTCTTTTACTCTTGCTAAATAAGTTTCTGGGTCTTCCAACATGGGAAAATGGGCAGTATTAGGAATCAAAGCAAACTCAACTTTGTCATTTAATGATGCTGCGTGCCGTCCCATTTCTGCCGGAATAATGATGTCATATTCTCCCGCTACCAACAGCGTGGGTACAGTCAACTTAGCAAACTCATGGGGCATCAATTCCGCTTGTGCCTTACTCACAGAAGTAAAAATTGTTCCTATTGCTGCATCATAATCAGCATCAATAAAATCTTGTAAAAACGCTTGTCTCTCAGATTTGGGGATGGGACTATGCAAAAATCTCGCCATAAACATTCTGTCAGCTAAGGGTATTTTCCCTAACCACTTGGGACGGAATTTAACTACTAGTCCACCAAATTTATAAAAAGCAGCAAAGGCTTTTTCGTCATATTCAAAAATACCGCTACAAGTTAAAATCCCCTTTTCCACTCGTTCGGGGTAGCGGTTAAAAAATAAAGTAGCAACGGAAGCGCCCATTGAATGAGCATTAATATAGACACGTTGAAGCTGCAACCCATCTAACAAAGCTGCCAAATCTTCAGCGTATTCTTCTAATTCATAACTTAACTCAGCAATAGCCTCAGTTTTTTCCTCGGTTGACTGCGACTCAACTACAGACTCCGCAGCTTGGGTAATAGTGGGTTTACCACGGGAACGCCCAAAACCGCGCATATCATAGAGCAAACAGTCAAATTCTGGTAATAAAGCCTCGGCTGTACTGCGCCAATATCTAGACGAACCAGCCCAACCATGAATGAAAACCATCACCGGCTTAACCACATCTGATGGTTGTTTCATCCACTCGTAATAATGCTCAACTCCGCGAACCCTGATATAAGGCATTTTTCACAACTAAAAATTCATAACAGGGAACAGGGAACAGGGAACAGGGAATAGGTGTGATATCCAGAAAAATATATTCTGCCTTCTGCCTCCTGCCTTCTGCCTCCCGCCTCCTGCCTCCTAAATTATGCTGATTCTGGTTTGGGTAGCGAAGAGGGATGTACCAACAGTTCCGCAGTAGAACGTTTCTCTACCATTTCCCGCGTCACTGTGCAGCGAGTTACATCTTTACGGGATGGCAACTCATACATTACATCCAGCATCAATTCTTCCACAATACCCCGTAAAGCCCGCGCCCCAGTTTTGCGGCGGTAGGCTTCTTGAGCGATCGCTTTTAAGGCTTCTGGTTTAAAATCTAACTGGACATTATCCATCTTCAGCAGTTTTTGATACTGCTTCACCAAGGCGCTACGTGGTTGGGTGAGAATTGCCATCAGTGCTTCTTCATCCAGGGGATCTACCACGGCTACCATTGGCATCCGCCCTATAAATTCGGGAATCATGCCAAATTTCACCAAATCATCCGGTTGGAGATGACGGAGTGTATCAGCAGCCCGTTTTTCTTTAGATTGCCCTTCTCCCGATTGCACAAAACCAATTGACTTTTTACCCACTCGCTGATCTACGACTTTTTCCAAACCGACAAAAGCGCCACCACAGATAAATAGGATGTTACTGGTGTCAATCTGGATACAGTCTTGATAAGGGTGCTTGCGTCCGCCTTGAGGTGGTACATTAGCAATTGTTCCTTCTAACATTTTCAGCAGGGCTTGCTGTACCCCTTCCCCGGAAACATCTCTCGTTATCGAGGTGTTTTCACTCTTGCGGGCAATTTTGTCAATTTCATCGATGTAGATAATTCCCCGCTGTGCTTCTTCCACATCCAAATCTGCCACTTGCAAAAGTCGCAGCAAGATATTTTCTACATCTTCCCCTACATACCCAGCTTCTGTCAGAGTTGTGGCATCAGCGACAGCAAAGGGTACATCCAGGATTTTTGCCAGAGTTTGCGCTAATAGGGTTTTACCGCAACCTGTTGGCCCCATTAATAAAATATTGGACTTTTGTAGTTCTACGGCATCATCTGCCCCACCTTTGCCATTACCTTTAGACTGAGCAATGGACAACCGCTTGTAGTGATTGTAAACAGCAACTGACAAGACTTTCTTTGCTTCATCTTGACCAATTACGTGTTCGTCTAAATATTTTTTAATCTCTCTAGGTTTGGGTATTTGGTTAAATGAGAGATTGGCAGAATTGGTACGGCGTTTTTGAGGTTGTTCTGACCGTGGTGCTGGTGGGGATGCAGCAGTATTTGTATCAAGTAACTCTTCATCTAGGATTTCATTGCACAAGTCAACGCATTCATCGCAGATGTAGACTCCCGGACCTGCGATTAATTTACGCACCTGCTCCTGAGACTTGCCACAAAACGAACATTTTAAATGGGAGTCGTACTTAGACATACCAAGCCTCTTATTTCAGAATGGTGACGTTTTCCCCTGCTGTGGGGAGGTTTTGTCTAGAAATAACCTGATCGATCAAACCGTAGTTTTTCGCCTCTTCTGCTGACATGAAAAAATCGCGTTCCGTATCGGCTTCGATCTTTTCTAAAGGTTGACCAGTATGCTTGGCCATTAACTGATTCAAGTTACCCTTGATGTAAAGAATTTCTCGCGCTTGAATTTCAATATCAATCGCTTGTCCTTGAGCGCCACCAAGGGGTTGGTGAATCATAATCCGGGAGTCAGGTAGAGACATACGTTTTCCCGCAGTTCCCGCTGTTAACAAAAATGCACCCATGCTGGCAGCTAGACCAAAACAGATGGTAACAACATCGGGACGTATTTGTTGGATTGTATCATAGATTGCCATTCCTGCGTAAACAGAGCCGCCAGGAGAATTTATGTAAAGTTGAATATCCTTTTCTGAGTCTTCAGCGTCTAGAAATAGCAATTGAGCCACAATTGAATTGGCTACAACATCATCTATTGGCGTTCCCAAAAAAATAATCCGCTCTCGCAGTAGGCGGGAGTAGATGTCAAAAGCCCTTTCTCCCATACCGGATTGTTCTACCACCATCGGGACGATGTTATTAGGGCTGCCGTAGTTACAGCTAATGCCGATGGGACTTAAGCTACTGATTGGGTAATTTCCCGACTGCGATACAAGCATACAAGAATATTTAACAATAAGTGGGACAGAGTTTACAGCCGTGATGACGGCTTTTTGCAAGAGTTGAATTTGTATTTGAGCTATGTTTTAACCATTATGCCTTATATTAAGTTGTTCCCGCAGAAGGCAAGAGGCAAGAGGCAAAAGGCAAGAGGCAGAAGTTTTCTAATTTTCACTGTTAAGAGTTCCCTGTTCCCTGTCACCTGTCACCTGTCACCTGTCACCTGTCAATTACCTTTACTCAGGACTGGTAGTTGCTGCTTCCGCAGTATCTTCAGTGCTTTGAGCTTCTGAATCGGTTTCCTCTGGGGTGCTTAAAGAACCTGCGGGTAAGAGTTCCACAGATGAGTTGGCTAAAAGCCAATCTATGATTTTTTCATTTACCAGTTGTGCTTCCACCACCGATTGCAGTCGAACTGGATCTATATCCTCATCAGCGTACTGTTCTAACAGTTCTTTGACTTTGGCTGCTACTTCTTCAGTTGTAGCTTGGATAGATTCCCGTTTACCGATTTCTTCTATAGCTAGAGAACGTTTGAGGCGTTCAATTGCCTCTGGCTGCGATCGCTCGCGCAATTGGGGAATAATATCTTGGGTAAACAGCTTTTTCACGTCTAGTCCTTGCTCTGACAGTTTCATTGCTGTTTGTGTCAGCATGGCATCAACTTCTTTGTCAATCAAAGTTGCTGGCAAGTCAATTTCTACGTGTTTGAGCAGTTCCGCTAACAAAGCTTCTTGCTGATTAGCTTTGGTTTGCTCTTGAGCTTCTTTTTGATAACGTTCTTCTAGAGAAGCCCGTAATTCTTCCAAAGTCTCAAATTCACTTACTTCTTGGGCAAAGTCGTCATTCAATTCCGGTAGTTCTTTTTCCTTGATTTCTTTGAGTGTCACCGTGAACAGTGCCGGTTTACCTGCTAATTCTGGGCTGGCATAAGGATCTGGAAATTGAGCCGAAATTTCTCTGGTTTCTCCAGGGTTCATCCCTACCATACCGGAGACAAAACCAGGGATAAACTTATCTTCCTGTAACTCGACTTGAAAATCAGTTGCTTCTCCACCGGGAATTGGTGTAGGTTCGGTAGATTCGTCTTCACCTTCAGCTTTGGTCAGCACACCTTTAAAATCAACTACGGCAATATCTCCAATTTGGGCTGCTCGTCCTTCTACGGGAATCAAGGTGGCCATTTGTTGCCGTTCCTTGTCTAACACCGTATCCACCTTTGTGGGATCGTATTTGATTTCCTCGGCTTTGACTTGAAAACCCGTATACTGCTTGAGATTGATTTCTGGTTCCACATCGACAGCAGCAGCAATCTTCAAGGGTTGCCCTGGTTCATAATTATTAATTAAATCATCAAAAGAAGAGAGTAATCGCGGTTGACCAATGGCGGTAATGGCTTCTTGCTTGACGGCTTCCTCAATACCATCGGGAATTAGTTCTTCCAGGGCTGCTGCTTTGATCCGACCGGCTCCAAGGCGCTGTAATAATATCTGCCGGGGTACTTTGCCTTTGCGAAACCCAGGAATATTTACAGTACCACTTAACTTTTTAATGACCTGTTCGTATTTTTGTTTGGTAATTTCTGCTGTTATCTCTATTTCTAGTCCAATTTGGCTTTTTTGAAGTTTTTCCTGGGTAACTTTCATGCTTTGTCTCTGTTTTTTGGTGGTTTCATCTTGAGAGTACACACAAGCAGCGGATCTCTCGCCTTATTAACTTGATGTCTCACGTTTGGGATTGGGTTATTACAAATCGCTATATCACATTCCCGGTCAGAGACTGGGAACGCGGAGCATTTTGTTGTTTGCTTCCTTCCTGTTTCTGCCAAGTCCGACGGCGGGTTATTGTCCACAGGCGTAAATTCCGCACTTGCCATGCGTACTCTGTCTACAGGTGCTTTTTTTAAATTAATAGCAGCATTACAATGACGTTATTGATCCTACAATCGCCACAATTATAGATTCTAGAGGCAGTCCGGTCTTAGGGTTTCCCCAATTCGAGGAACTGCCATGCTGAAAATGGCTTATCTTGAACATGACCACATACTGAACGGGTTTCTGGTGATAGCGTAGCGTGACGACGGAGGAGTCATTGGATAGCATCTATCAACTTTACTGCAATATCTTTACTGATAGCATCTCTAGAGGCGATTTATCAGGATTGAGTATTATACATTTAATCCTCCAAAACCTGCTTAATTCTCTGCTGTTGGGGTTTGTTGCTCAGAATGAGGCAGTTGGATGCAAAATACTACTCAGATTGCTTACACTATGATATCCTTTCAACATAGTAGCTCTAGATGGTAGCTCTATTGCCAAGGTTGTACAATTAAGTCTGTAACCTTGTTGAACAGGCTAATTAATCTTTCCTGTCCACATAGCTCACGTTGTCATTATGATTTGGAACTATCTAAATCATAGTATATTCTTTTGATCAGCAAACTAACGTAACAGTTAGTGGATCTAGAAAGTAAAAATACTGAATTATGGCAAATCTATTCATTTTTCCCTTGGTTCAAAGTTTGTTGTATAGTAGTGTATAATTCAAGGTAATACAGGTTAAACAGTAATTATTGTCAAGTGAAATAAAAATATAATTAAAATATAGATGTTTTAGATATTATAGATATCTACTAAATTTATAGAAAAGCTCATTCAGTATTCAAAATGCTTTGTTTGCTAAATATTACCGTTATAGATATTTTGAGTTGTACAAAAAAATGTTAATAACCTTAGTAACCTCTTAAAGGAGGAGTAGAGTTTGTCTAAATCTTATCGTGTAGCTATTTTGGGTGCGACTGGTGCTGTAGGTACGGAGTTGCTGGAATTACTAGAAAGCCGGAATTTTCCCATTGCTGATTTAAAATTGTTAGCATCACAACGGAGTGCGGGAAAGACGCTCAAATTTAAAGGAGAAAATCTCTTAATTGAGGCAGTCAGCGATCGCTCCTTTGAAAATGTTGATATCGTGTTGGCTAGTGCTGGTGGTGGGACATCCAAAAGGTGGGCTGGTGTAGCTGTCGAAAAAGGCGCAGTTGTAATTGATAACTCCAGTGCCTTCAGAATGAACCAAGAAGTTCCCTTGGTAGTACCAGAAGTGAATCCCCAAGCCGCAGCTAGTCATAAAGGCATTATTGCCAATCCCAACTGCACAACAATTTTAATGACTTTGGCGGTATGGCCGCTGCATCAAGTAAAAGCAGTAAAACGAATTGTAGCTGCAACTTACCAATCCGCTAGTGGCGCTGGTGCTAAAGCAATGGAGGAAGTCAAAACCCAAACCAGTGCTATATTACAGGGACAGTCACCTGTAGCTGAGGTACTACCTTATCCGTTGGCATTTAACTTATTTCCCCATAATTCCCCAATGACCGATGTGGGATATTGTGAGGAAGAACTAAAAATGGTCAACGAAACCAGAAAAATATTTGGTAGTCAAGAAATTAGAATTACTGCCACTTGTGTACGGGTTCCCGTACTTCGCGCCCATTCAGAAGCCATTAACCTGGAGTTTGAAACACCTTTTGATCCAGATGAGGCGAGAGCAATTTTAAGTCATTCTCCTGGTGTTAAATTGGTGGAAGATTGGCAAGCAAATTATTTTCCCATGCCCATAGAAGCTAGTGGTCGGGATGAAGTTTTAGTCGGGAGAATTCGGCAAGATATTTCTCATCCTTGTGGCTTAGAATTATGGCTTTGTGGTGATCAAATCCGCAAAGGTGCAGCCTTAAATGCAGTGCAAATTGCTGAATTATTAATAGAAAAAAATTGGTTGAGTCACTAGTCATAGTTTTGTGATCATTGACAACTAACAACTGACAACTGAACAAATGGAGGAGTGAAAAAAGGGTGGGAGATTTTGGCACAATTGTAACCGCTATGATTACGCCGTTTAAAGCAGACGGCAGCGTTAACTATGATGTAGCAGCCAAATTAGCAGCACACTTAGTTGATAACGGTACAGACACCTTAGTGGTGTGTGGAACCACAGGTGAATCCCCTACGTTAACTTGGGATGAGGAATACCAGTTATTTGTTGAGGTGTTGCAAGCTGTAGAAGGTAAAGCCAAGGTAATTGCAGGTTGTGGTTCTAATTCCACCACCGAAGCGATCGCCGCAACCCAAAAAGCAGCTAAAATAGGAGTACATGGTTCTTTACAAGTTGTTCCCTATTACAACAAACCGCCGCAAGCGGGATTATATCAACACTTTCAGGCGATCGCCCAAGCTTGTCCCGAACTACCGATGTTGTTATATAATATTCCTGGTCGGACTGGTCAAAACCTGAGTCCAGAGACAGTTGTGCAGTTAGCACAAATCGACAACATTGTGGGCATCAAAGAAGCCAGTGGGAACTTAGACCAAGCTAGTGAAATTCGCCGCTTGACACCACAAGAATTTCAGATTTACGCTGGAGATGATTCTTTAACCTTGCCTCTGTTAGCAATTGGGGCTAAGGGTGTGGTAAGTGTAGCTTCTCATTTGGTCGGGAACCAACTACAACAGATGATTTCGTCCTTTAATGTGGGCAAAATCCAAATTGCCACCGAGATTCATCTACAACTCTTCCCGTTGTTCAAAGCTTTATTTTTAACAACAAATCCCATTCCTATTAAACAAGCATTAAAACTTCAAGGTTGGGAGGTTGGTTCCGTTCGTCCACCGCTATGCGAAACTGACGCAGAAATCTGCCAAAAGTTAGAGGCGGTGTTGCAAAAACTTAGTTTAGTCTGAGCGCCAATATGTTGGATACTAGCCAGATGCTGGTTTCCCAAGATACTTATAAATAAGCTGTAATAATTGCTACTTATTTGCAATTTAGACATCTGTGCTACAACTGAACGATATAAGAATCCTTCTCTATAAGACGCTACGTGAAAAGTGTCAATTGCTTTTGATTTATTCAATAAAAAATTGATTGGATATCTAAAGTCGAAATTGGCTGTTTTTACATTCAATTAAATAGACATTTGATGTTGTCTTTCATACAAGAACGCTAACTATCAACTGATTAACAACTAACACAATCTCAAGGAGAAAATGGTTAAAAACGAAGCTAGTTCTGCCCTAAAAATTATTCCTTTGGGCGGCTTACATGAAATAGGTAAAAATACCTGTGTTTTTGAGTATGAGGATGAGATAATTCTCTTAGATGCAGGTTTGGCTTTTCCCACCGAGGCTATGCACGGTGTAAACATTGTTTTACCCGATACAACATATCTAAGGGAAAATCGCCACAAAATTAAAGGCATGATCGTTACTCATGGTCATGAAGACCATATCGGTGGGATTGCTTTTCACCTCAAACAATTTGATATCCCGGTGATTTATGGACCGAGACTAGCAATGGCGATGCTAGAGGGTAAATTGGAAGAAGCAGGGGTACGCGATCGCACAGAATTAAGAACTGTCATGCCGCGTGACATGGTACGCATCGGTAAAGCCTTTTTTGTCGAATATATCCGCAACACCCACTCTATTGCTGACAGTTTTACAGTCGCTATTCATACCCCACTGGGTGTAGTTATCCATACTGGGGATTTTAAAATTGACCACACTCCAGTCGATGGCGAGAACTTTGACTTGCAACGCCTAGCGGAACATGGTGAAAAAGGTGTACTTTGTTTATTAAGTGATTCCACTAACTCGGAAGTACCAGGGTTTACACCATCGGAACGTTCTGTTTATCCCAACCTTGACCGGGTATTCTCTCAAGCTACTGGGCGATTATTTGTTACTACCTTTGCTTCCAGCGTGCATCGCATCAATATGATCTTGCAACTGGCCAGGAAACACAACCGAGTAGTGACAGTTGTGGGGCGTTCGATGCTGAATTTGATTGCCCATGCTCGGAATTTAGGTTATATCAAATGCGAAGATAATCTATTCCAACCGTTGCATACTGTTCGTGGTATGCCGGATGAAAATGTGCTAATTTTGACAACTGGTTCCCAGGGCGAAACCATGGCAGCCATGACCAGGATCGCTAATAAAGAACACCCTCACATTAAAATTCGGGAAGGAGATACAGTTGTATTCTCTGCTAACCCCATTCCTGGTAATACAATTGCGGTGGTTAACACCATCGATAAATTGATGATTCAGGGGGCAAAAGTCGTCTATGGACGGGATAAAGGTATTCACGTTTCTGGACACGGTTGTCAAGAAGAACAAAAGCTGATGATTGCTTTAACTCGTCCCAAATTCTTTGTACCATTTCACGGGGAACACCGGATGCTGGTGAAGCACTCGGAAACTGCTCAGAGTATGGGTATTCCCGCTGAAAACATGATCATTATTCAGAATGGGGATGTAATAGAACTGACGGAACACTCCATCCGTGTTGCGGGTAAAGTGCCATCAGGAATTGAACTGGTGGATACTACGAGTTCCGGAATGGTGAGTTCAAAAGTGTTACAAGAACGTCAACGCATGGCTTCTGAAGGACTGGTGACTATTGCTGCTGCCATTGATTGGAATGGTAAACTGTTGGCAAAACCAGAAATTCATATGCAGGGTGTGGTGACAAGTATTGAGCGATCGCTTTTACTCAAATGGGTACAACAACGCATTGAGGAAATTCTTAGTGTGCGTTGGTCTGAATTTGTGACGGGAAGCGGACAAAATGATATAGACTGGGGCGGTTTGCAAGTAACTTTAGAAAAAGAATTGCAGCGTTCTCTGCGTCGAGAGTTGCAATGTCAACCATCTTTGACTTTGTTGATGCAAGTTCCTGATGGACCTCCAGCACCTGCTGTAAATGTTTCTGATGGTAGAAGACGGCGTACTCGTTCTACTGCTGTGGCTTCTTAAGAGTTATTTCGCGCAATCTCCGTCAGGAGATCCCGCAGGGTAGGCGCAAAGGCGCAAAGGTGTTTTTTAACGTCTTTGCGTTTTTGTTTGAGAGTTAATAAAACAGATAATTACTCTTTCAGCAAGCCCTACTTATTGAACGAACCACGAAGACGCGAAGTACGCGAAGGAAGAAGAGAAGAAGATCGTTAGCAGTAGGTTGGGTTGACGTAAGAAAACCTAACATTATTACAGCTTTTGTTGGGTTACATATAATAATTTTGATACAACCCTTACAAACTAATCAAAATTATTCATGATGGTAATAATTTTGTGTTTCTTGTAAAAGGGTATTTGATTTTTCTATTAGTTCATCAACCTCTAACTTATCATCACCTTCTGCAAATGAATTAAGAGCTTGCTTTAATTGTTCTAGCTGTTGTAATGGCAACTCTTGATCTTTAAGTGATTGGGATAGATCATCTCTATAGTTACCTAAGTAAGAATCAAGAGCTTTAAAATATTCCTTAACTTTTTAAGGACTGCAGGTAATACTCAATAAGACAGATAAGGCTTTACTGAAAAATCCTGCATAGGATAGATTAGCGTTAACTACCATCATGCTCAACAAAAATACTATGGTTTTGGCATCAATAGCCAGCCATGCTTCCTGCAAAGTTAAGGCTCCCAAGGCTATCAACCACCCAGAACCGACTAAAGCGATGGTGGGGCGGTTCGTTCTTAAACCAGGAATGTAACCCAGTGTAACATCAGGTAAGTCAGTCCTAATACATCATAAATAGCAACTTGCAGCATAATCACTGCCTTAAATAGTAGATAAATAGCATTTATACTTATTAAACTTAGCGATAACGATGAAATATATTAAGTTTTGTAACGGTTACAGCCAAACCTGTCCAAAGGTAGAGGACTTCATTAGAATTTAAAGTGTGTCAAGTTATCAAAAAGATTAGCTAACGAGAGTACCTATTTTTGGGAAATTGAGTTTAACTTGACGTAGTAACACACAGGTTCTGATTTTAAGTGGCTACTCACACTTTTTACAGAATTTCCGTCAGAATACTATTCTCCCGGACACAGTGATTGTCATATTGTATATTCATCAGTAAGGTGAATACCCTCATAAAAAGAGAGGAGTAACCATGAAGGTATTTGAAAGTACCACAAAAAAGATTTTTTTCTCAAGCTGGGTATCGCTCCATCAAGCAGAGAGTAAAAAGGCTGATGTCACCCAGTTACAGGCTTCTCATTCCCATTTTGGTTGGGGTTTTCTGCGTCCTTTGCGACAGTGGTTGGATAACTTAAAAGTAGGCGATCGCCTACTCGCTCATCGGTTGTGTAAATTCATTCCGGCTCAATGTCCTTTTGAGCGTGATGTCAAATTGTTTGGTAAAACCCTGTTTCACATTCCCCCAATGTGTAAACTCAACCCTTTGTATGAAGAAGTAGTGGGTTTAAGATTTCGCGCCATGTGTTATTTAGCCGATGAATGCGGCGAAGATATTTCACAGTATTGCTAATGGAGTAATACAGCAGAATTCAGGAGTCAGGAGTCAGTAGAGACGTTTTGCCGTAACGTCTGTACAGGAGTAAAACCCTCTAAATACTTAATTTTAAAAATTTTGTACTTCATTTACCTGCAATAGGCTGTAAGCAAAAAGTAAAGTGTCCAGAGTTAATCACATTTCTTGTTAACTCTGGATTTTTGACTAATGGCAACCAGGATGAATTAAACCCGTGCTTCTGCGGTTAAAATCACTCTGCCATCAGCAGGAATTATCCATCCTTGTGCTTGCTGAATTACAGGGTTGTTACTATTTTTTTCTTCCTTCACTTCCAAAATGAAGCAGGAAGTAAACGTTCGCGTAGCGTCCCGTAGGGATAGCTCAAAGTAGATTTGAGCTTTGTTTTATAGCCATGGACAGGGTGGTTAGGACATCAATTGATAATGAAACTCCCACTACAAAAGGGTTTTACTCCTGACTCCTGCTATATATAACGGCTTTAACCTTTAACCTGACTACGCCATTTTTGAATAGCATCCTGAGCATCTTCATAAGCAGGAGTTATCTGTGGCACTAAAGCGGCTGTTTCAATAGCGGCGCTGAATTCTCCTTGTCCAGCACGATTTTTAGCTAATTCTAAAATCTGTTCACTCCATTGATTAATAGATTGTTGGGCAATTTCAAACCCTGGTTGTCCTGGTGGGACTTTTTTAGCAACTTCGATCGCACGGTTGTAAGTAGATGCTTGTCCTGGACGAATTAAGGCATTAGCAGCATCTAACAGAGTTTGATTACTGATATACTGCTTGGCTTCTAATCGCCACTGTTCAATTTTTGCTTGTGCTTGGGGATAAAGGGCTGTATTTTTAGTAATTAATTCCGCAGTAGCTATAGCATCACCATATTCTCTCTTTGTAGCCTGTTCCTGAGCTAAATCTAAAATCATTTGACTCCAAATCTGAATATTTTCCTGTGCTTGTTGATAAAGCGGTTCACCGGGTTGAATTTTTTGAGCCGTAGCGATCGCTTGACTCAAATCACCAGGTTTAGTTGGGCTAAGAGACATTTTGCCTAGCTGCAAGAGTGCTTGGTTACGCTTTTGGGAGTCAGGAGTGGAAACGATAGAGGTGCTTGGTGGTTGTATTGTGGCAACGGTGGCAGGAATAGGGGGTAAACTCTGGGAAAATTCGGAGTTGCTAGTAGTATTATTCAGGGAAGTTGATAATTTGTTGAAGCGGAAACTAGCCTGATTGCGGAGAACAAAGGTAGTAATTAAACCTACTATAACCATGCTACCTCCCCCCCACAAGATAAATTGTTTCCAAATAGGGGTGTCTGTTTGAATTGAAGGTGTGGCGTAGTCTTTAGCAGATGAGGGGATAAACCTAGCTCCTGTGTTTAATTCTGGGGAAGTTGCCAACATTGGATGACTATCTACAGGTGACTTGGCGGCTGATGCACCTGAAGTTGTAGACTGATCTACCTTTGAGGAAGTCTTGCTGAGGGTAGTTCCTGCGTTTTTATTTTCTCCCCACCAAGCTCTATCTGTGGTGGAATTTTTAGACTCCTTCTCTCCCACGAGGGGAGTAGCAACGGCAAAGTTTTCTTCAGAAAAAATCAGTTGCTCTGTTTCCGCTTCCTTATCTAATGTCAAGATTGGCAAAATGGCTGGCGGACTGTCTGGGATGACAGTTACAGGATTTTGAATAGGCCGCCAGTGGTGTTGACATAGTTCTGGGGTGAGATAACTGAGATACGTTTCTAAATCTGTTAAGCTGCTACCTTTGCCAGAACGCAATGCTTCTAATAAAGCAGCTGTAAAGAAGCCGTGACCTAGTTCGCTACTTTCGTGGGAAAATTGCTCTGGTTGACAAGAAAGCATGACAGCCATTTGTAATTCCTTGGCCATGTCAATAATTTCTTGACCCACGGGAGCATCGGCTTGTGTACCAAAGGCGCGGTTGATATCAAATATTAGGAATACATTCAGTCCAGCAGTTTGGAGACTTTGCAGGACTCGTCGCACTTCTATACCAGTCTCTAATACTTGTTCGGGATTACCATCCGCTGGCATCAAGTAATCTTTGTCATTGTGGTTAACACCATAACCGCTGAAGAAAAACCATAGATAGTCTTCTTGTTGCCAGGATGTTGCTGCTAGTTCCTCCAACAAAAATAGAATATTGTCTTGAGTTGGGTAGGAGATTCTTTCCCCTATCGGTGGTGAAGTATTTGTCATCAGTAGGCAATTTTGGGGTAAAAAACCTACTTCTGTCACCAAAAATTCCTTTAGTGCCTCAGCATCGTTTTGAGCGCAGCTTAAAGGTTGAAATAATTCATATTGATTGATGCCAATAGCGATCGCCCAGTAATTTGCCATCCCGCTCATTGTCGGTTTTTGTTTGCTTGTTTAAAGTAGTTCTTATGACGTTAAGATATCGGAAAATACTTGCATTCGGTTAAAATGCTCAGTCATCATTCAGAAGAGCTACAAGTTTATGAACAGGATTTACACTTTTTCACCATCATCAATCATCCCCTTTCCATTTATTGGCCAATTTGGCAGGAAAATCCGGATAATTCAAGCTGGATGTTGGCTGTTGTTGGCATTTCCTCTATGGTTGGCTACGGAAGCGATCGCCCCCCAAGTTGTTCAAGCTTACACCGCTAGAGTTGACTTAGCTATTGACCGTCTGCCGGAGGAAAACTACGAAACCATTCTGCGAAGGGCAGAAGCGATCGCTAGGGCGGCGGCTCAACGCAGTTTTGACCAAGATATTTTAGTCACAGAAGTTTCTATAATTGTCTCTGCACAAAATCAGGGAATGATCGCCCCAGTTTTGACTTTAGATGTTAGTCGTATCCAATGGAAACAGCGCCCTGATCCCCAACGGTGGGCGACTTACTTCAAAACGTCGCGATCGCTACTCTTATTTGAAAAACAGACAACACCACCCGATTCTGCTCCCCTTCCTGCTGCTACACCTCCAAGCCCAGGCACTCCTCCCAAAGTTAACGATCCTGGATCGCAACCGACAAATCAACCACCTGGAGAGAAGCGATAAAAGCCGTTAAGGTGATGGGCAAGAGGCAAAAGGCAAAAGGCAAGAGAAAGATAATATTTCTCCCCTGCACCCCATCTCCCCTGCACCCCATCTCCCCAGTCCCCTGTGTTTCAGAAGTGAGAAAGGCAAAAATTGTCAATTGATGGCTTAGAATAAAAAGGTTGTCAAGAATCACGATATCCGCTATCATGGCTGTCCCCAAGAAGAAAACATCCAAGTCCAAACGAGACAAACGCCGCGCAACCTGGACACACAAGGCTGTTGTTGAAGCTCAAAAAGCTCTCTCTCTGGGCAAATCAATTTTGTCTGGACGTTCTAAGTTCGTCTATCCAACACCTGAAGAAGAAGAAGAAGAGTCATAATCTCTGGCTCAGGAAAAGCACAAACCGCGCAGCTATGGGAGTGCTTTTTCTTTGCTTTCCCGATGGCATCAACTACCACCCGCTAGACGCTGCGCGTTATAGCGGATGTTTCCAGCAGGTAATCGGATGAAATTTTTTCAGAAACCAAGTCAAGAAGAAAGCGGACGGGTTCCTCCTGGCCAACATTTAGCTAAGGGTTTCCCGGTTTTAACGTATGGTGAAACTCCCCAAATCAGTATTGAAGAATGGGAATTTCGTGTTTGGGGTTTAGCAAAACCTACGGTATTTAAATGGTCAGATTTTCTGGAACTACCCCAACATGAATTTACAGCAGACTTTCACTGTGTCACTCGCTGGTCAAAACTTGATGTTAAATGGACTGGGGTGAAGGTGACAGATTTTATGAGTTTGCTGGAAGTAGATCCAAAAGCTGCTCATATCATGGAACATTGTTATGGTGGGTACACAACAAATATTGATTTGAAAGACTTTCTCAGAGAAGAAAATTTCTTTGCTATTCAACTATTTGGTGAACCATTATCCCGTGAACATGGTGGCCCTATGCGGCTAGTTGTTCCCCACCTTTATGCTTGGAAAAGTGCTAAGTGGATTAATGGTTTGGAATTTTTAGCACAGGAAGAATCAGGTTTTTGGGAACGTAATGGTTATCACCGTCGGGGTGAACCTTGGGCTGAGGAAAGATATAGTTATTAGTTATTGTGGTTTTTATTCACAACTTTAAAAGTTGCTTTAAAATTGACAATTTGCCTTTGTAGGGAGCATATCGTAATTTTATGTCTAACCAAAAGGGATTTTTGAGAACACTTTTATAGTGGGAAAAAGTGTCAAAACTGGCTTTACCGTGATAACTACCAATACCACTATTACCGACACCTCCAAATGGTAAAGATGGAACAGTAAAATGAATTACTGTTTCGTTGAGACAAACTGCACCAGATGAAGTTGCTTGTAAAACTTTTTGTTGTAAGTTTTTGTTTTGAGAAAATAAGTATAAAGCCAAAGGTTTTGGTTGAGAATTAATCCAGGTAATAGCTTCTTCAATGTCTGTATATTCAATTATTGGCAGGATGGGTCCAAAAATTTCTTCCTGCATAATTGGATCTGTAAATGAAATATTGGTTATTAATGTGGGAGAAATATAAAATTCATTAGGGTTTGTTTCTCCACCAATGATGATTCTAGCATTTTTCAGGAAATTAACCAATCTATCAAAGTTTTTTTGATTGATAATCCTAGCATAATCTGGGCTTTTTTCTGGATGCTCACCATAAAATTCTTTGAGGCATTTTTCCAGATTAGCTAATAATTGATCTTTGATTTTTTTATCAACAAAAAGATAGTCTGGGGCGATACAAGTTTGTCCAGCGTTGATAAATTTACCCCAAATAATTCGTCTAGCTGTATGCTCTAAATGAATTTCCGTATCGACGATGCAGGGATTTTTTCCACCTAATTCTAAAGTGACAGGTGTGAGGTTTTTAGCAGCGGCAGCCATGATAATTTTACCTACATGATTGCTACCTGTAAAAAAGATATGGTCGAATTTTTCTGTGAGTAGTTTTTGACTGGTTTCTATACCTCCTTCGACTACAGAAATATAGTCTGAATGAAAATATTTAGGAATGAGTTCAGCTACAAGATGGGAGGTATGGGAGGCAATTTCTGAAGGTTTGAGAATGGCACAGTTTCCGGCTGCGATCGCACCAATTAAAGGGACAATTACTAACTGAAATGGATAGTTCCAAGCACCAATAATTAACACTACTCCCAGGGGTTCTGGTTGAATTTTGGCTGATGATGGTAATAGTTGCCAAGGAACTGCTGCTTTTTTAGGCTTAGTCCAATTTCTGAGACTTTTGATTGCTAATTCTACTTCTTTTAAAGCAAAAACTATTTCCGAGGTAACAGCTTCAAGTTCTGGTTTATGCAAATCTGCTTGTAAAGCTTGAATAATTGCCTGTTCATTGTCAATAATTAATTGTTTAAGGATGGTGAGTTGTTGACGACGAAAATCAAATTCTTTAGTTTTACCAAGGGAAAAATAAGTACGTTTTTTAGTGATATGATCACTAATTGAGAAATCAGTCATCATCATAATTATCAATCCTAAAAATTCATTGTTTTAGTGGTAAATCAACTATAAAAACGCTGCCTTTACCTAACTCTGAATTGACGCTAATAGTACCTTGATGTGCTTCCACAATGCGACGTGATAGGTAGAGTCCTAAGCCACTACCAGAAAGGTTGTGATTACCTTGACGGAATCGTTCAAATAGAGTCGATTGTTCTTGAGGGGGAATACCAGGACCTGTATCTGCTATTTCAATGGTGATGATATGATTAATATTGGTTCTATAATGAAGACGAAGAGTAACTGAACCAGAATTTGTAAACTTGATAGCGTTACCGAGCAGGTTGGTGAATAGACGATGTAATTCTAAGCGATCGCCCATGATAGTATAGGTGTTTAAATCATCAGCAAAATCCACATTAATAGTTAAAGCTTTTTCTTGGGCCAGAGGTTTTAATTCTCCACTTACTTCTGTCAGCAACTTGCTAAGATTCACTGGTTGAAATACCAGGGTTTTACGACCTGCTTCAAAACGGTAAACTTCTAATAAGGTATTAACCATAGCCAGCAGGTTAGCATTACTACGTGCCATTATAGTAATAACTTCCTGCATTTGTGGTGATAAAATTCCTAAAGCACCTTGCTGAAATAGCATCAACATCCGATCTGCTGCTACTAAGGGAGTGCGTAAGTCATGGGTAAGACGGGAAACGAAATCTTGACGCTGACGGGCAATTTCATCACGTTCATCGATACTGTGTTTGAGTCTCAGGAGCGATCGCACTCTGGCCAGCAGTTCGTCCACGCTGACCGGTTTGCGAATAAAGTCATCCGCACCTAAGTCTAAACCTTGGGCTACGTTAGCTGTATCATGGGCAGTGATGATTAGAATCGGAATATATTGCTGTAGGTTCATTTCGTTACGAATACGTGTAGTAACTTCATAGCCATCCATTTCTGGCATCATCAAATCCAGTAATACTAAGTCATAGGTAGATGCTTCCAGTTTGGAGAGTGCTGAAACACCATTGTTGGCGCTACTAATTGTGTATCCTTCTGCTTCCAAGATGGTTTTGACAAGAAAAATATTATCGGGGGAGTCGTCTACAACTAGGATTTTGCCAGTACGAGGAAATTTTGCTGTCATAGGATAGGGAAGCATCAAGGTAAAATCAACTTTTCTTAGGTTAGCTGTATTTGTACTGTTTAGAGAGCTTATAGAGTATATTGTTTCCCTAGTATCTTATACCAATTTAATATGAAGCTGCATATAATAGAGAAAACAAACTTGATAAATCAAAATAACCATGAGCCGTACTTTTAAAATTGAAATAGCAGAGAGTGAA